>JBJTJJ010000231.1:0-8723 GCA_046095445.1 Sediminibacterium sp. | reverse complement strand
ATCATATTTTGGGAACCGGACAACTTTCTCTGGCGAAATTTTTGTTCATAACCGCCGGAACTCCGGCCCATGTGCATACCCGTAACATTTCACAGTTTTTCCAGTTTGTACTGGAAAGAATTGACCTAGAGCGGGATTTACATTTCTACACCCAAACAACTATTGACACGTTGGATTATTCAGGTACAGATCTGAATAGCGGAAGTAAATTAGTTGTGGCAGCTTCTGGTGAGGAAAAAAGAAAATTAGGGACTGACATACCTGATTGGCTGACCCGCTGCAAAGGTATAGAGGGCGCCAAGATGGTAATGCCGGGAGTGGTTGCCTTCCAGACAGACTCATATACCGATGAATCCAGCACGCAACAATGGATTGAACATGCTACAGATATTTGGGTACAGCAGGGTCATTCCAACACAGATATACCGCTGCTCATTTGGTGCGATGATGCAGGATTCACTTCTCAGACTTTGCGTAATTTCTGCTGGGTATCATTTACCCGTTGTAATCCCTCCCACGATATTCATGGAATTGATGCCTTTGTAAGACACAAGCATTATGGATGTCGTGGCCCTTTGGTGATTGATGCCCGAATCAAACCCCACCATGCTCCCGCTGTTGAAATGGACCCTGTGATTGAAAGAAGAATTGAGAAGCTATTCGCTAAAGGAGGCAGTCTGCATAGGCTTTATTCCTGAGATGTCGACACTTCTATCCAGGTATGGTCAGCCAGTAATTTTACGGAAGATACGAATGCCTTGAATGGCCCGGCGCCACCCCATTCATTGGGTGCGACCAATGATAATATATGGGTACCGTCTTTCTTTTCATAGAGATGATAGGTGTGGCCTATTTGAGGTTGGAAGGAGAGGCGGGATTCATAAATCATCCAGCTCAGTTCTTTTCTTTTTCTGATTTCCTGTGCCTGTCTGGCCAGCAATTCAATTTGTTCCCTGATTTGGTCCAGGTGCATCTGGGTCTGCTCTTCCATGGCAGCCAACGCCTTGTATTTGATTACACCCTCATTAGTTGGACGAATCGCAACACTTCCTAAAGACGAAGCATACGGAAGCACGCTCATTTGCTTGTGATAGACCTCTGTATTAGAATAAGAATCACCTTCTTTATTTTTACCGAAATAACTGATTTTCAAATACCCATTAGGCATTATTTCATGTGATACTTGAAGTATAATTTCTCCTGAATTGTATAATATAATTTCCAGGTTTCCGGCATCCGTTATTTCACCGGAAACACTATCCGCTAAACCCGCATCGGTGAGGGGGTGTATTTCATTATCGGGTACTAATTCATATTGGCTGTAAAATGCCTCATTGTCCATACTCACCCAATTCGAACTAATACTCAACGCATGGCCATGGCGAATACTTTCAATCCGGTATTGTCCGCTTTTAGGCGTTAATCCGTGTTGAAACTGGCATTTTTCTGGAAAAAGTTGCCAGCTGGCGAGAAAGTTATACGCTTGAAACATGTAATTCTGATTGCCAAAAATGAAAAACCACCGGAACCGGGAGGGGTACCGATGGTTGATGAATAGTAACTATTTTATTGTACGTTGAAAGCAATTTCCATTGTACCCCAGTGAAGAGATACTAGTCCGTCTTTACCAATAGTATAAGTAAGCCGCTCACTGGCACTGGCTGCCTTTCCTACTTTAGAAGGTACACGGAGAACGTCTTCGGACTGTTTATAATCGTAAGCGCCCCATTGTTTGTAGTTTTTATTGAATATCAGGGTTGCATCGCCATTAGCAGCAGTCAGCACAAAAAAAGCGTATTTACCTGCAGGGAGTGCTTTCCCCTCAACAGTAACATTACGGGATACTTCGAAAGAAGTGGCTTCATTGGCACCGGCTCTCCAGATTTCTCCGGTCTTCGGTTCAACATCTTTACCAATTACCCTTCCTTTGAGGGCCGGTGAACTATAATCAATGGTAACTACAGCACCGCTTTTCAGGGTTTCAGTAGCTTTTGCGGGTGGACTAGGCCGCTTGGATTTGTCATCTTGAGCAAAAAGGCTGGAACTCACCAGCAGGGAACCCAACAGGGTCAGTGTGATCAATTTTTTCATGGTGTAGATTTGATTTGTTAACAAATTTACCGGCTGAGTGTTTGGCCGGTTCTGATTTATTGCAAAATAAAGTTGAAAATAGGTTAGTTGCATGGCTTTGGGATGAACGGCAACAGTTCAATATAGTCATTCCCTGGTCTTGTAAACTGACGGAATTTTTACTTAAAAAGTTTTTCCAGCACGATAAACTCAAGATTCCTCCTGGGATCTCCCAGTGCTTGTCCAACAGGAAATGGCTGGGATTCACCCGTAGGTTCATAGCCGTGTCGACGGTACCAGGCTATTAATTCATCCCGCAGTGAAATAACCGTCATCTGTATCCCCTTTTTCCCCAGGAACATGGCATATTGTTCGGCAATCTGCATCAACTGTTTGCCGGTTCCCCGGGCTTGTAAATTTGGTCGCACCGTCAACATACCCAGATAAAGCATCGACCCCCTGTCCTCCAGATATACACAGGCATTGATTGAGGCAGCTTCATCGCTAACAACCAACATTACTGATGTATCATTGAAGATTTGCTGGGACATGTGTTCCTGATGAGTTCTAATGCCATCTAATAGATCCGCTTCTGTTGTCCAGCCTTGTCTCGAACTTTCTCCCCGGTAGGCGCTGTTGACCAATTGAACCAATACATCCACATCCCCTTGATCTGCAAAACGCATGTTGGTATGGGGGAAGACAAAATCTTTTCTCATGATGATAATCCTGTACTTGTAAAGATGCAACAATTGACAAGAAATAAAAAAAGCCCTGAGAAAAATTCTACAGGGCTTTTTTTAAAAGATTGAACCGTCTTAGAAAGCCGGGTCAGCGGGGGTATTGGGGTTGTTATCGCGTTCGCGGAAAGGATAAGGCATATTGCGGCGCTTCATCTCAGCATTGGCTCTGCCAAAGCGACGCATGTCTTCCAGTTTATTCGAACTCATATATAATTCGATACAGCGATTACGGTATACTTCTGTCAGCAAACTGGCTGCATCTGTAGCTCCGGTATAACCGGCTGCCAGGTTTGCACCTACACCCAATGGGTCACCTGCAGGAGCCTGTTGCAAAACAGCATCAATGATGGTTTTAGCTCCGGCAGCATCCGGGGTGGATTGACGCAGCAGACATTCCGCACGCATCAGACGCACTTCATCCGGCAAATAAATGGGAATAGCA
Organism: Sediminibacterium sp.; assembly: GCA_046095445.1. Taxonomy (GTDB): domain Bacteria; phylum Bacteroidota; class Bacteroidia; order Chitinophagales; family Chitinophagaceae; genus Sediminibacterium. The sequence continues at coordinate 5,468 of JBJTJJ010000231.1, read as the reverse complement.
CGTGTTGATGCATTCCAAAATCCATTCATGCGGAAACGGGGAGTACCTGTAGCAGCAATCGTGGTATAAAAAGGAATACGGGCATCTGTAACATCCGGACGAATGCCGAGCGGCAAACCTAAAGTAGAATCAATCGGTGCATATACGTTGTTCGAAGAAGTAACGTTAATGAATACCGGATTAGGATTCAGCGCTTCATAGTTCATCACTGATGTACGTGTAATATCAACTGCATTGGCGGCAGCTTGAGCTGCAGCAATATTGCCTGCATAAAGACTATAACGGGCTTTCAATGCCTGGAGTGTATTGATGATATCAACTCCAGCAGGCAAATCTGAATTGAATTGCGCAGTGATGGGAGCAGCACTGATGGCAGCCAATGCTCTGTCAATAGCAGCAACTGCACGGGCATAACCGGTAGCGCGGGGAATGAACTTGGAGGGAGAACTAACAGACCCACCAATGGTGTCAGGTATATTTTCCCATAACATGCTAAGGTTGCCCAAAGCGAGTGCTTTAAAAATTGAAGCATAGCCCATCAAACCACTTCTATAACCGGCATCAGCTAAATTCTGAGCACCTGCAAGAACCGTATTGGCATCATAGATGGCTTTACAATTGCTGATCCAGATACTTCCCAGTAAGCCATTGTTACCATCTACAGAGGCACCTCCGAATCCAAGATTGGCTTCAGATACGTTACCAATATTCAATACAAAAGTTTCATTGGCAGTTAATCCCACAGCACTGATCATACTGGGGTGGATGGTGAGTGCATAAGTGCGTTGTACACCTACTGCCACACCCATCAGTCCTTTCGGACTTCCCAACACTGATACATCCGATGCAGCATTGGGGTTCACATATTCCTTGCTGCAGGAAGCTGTCATCAGCGTTGCTGCGAGTCCAAAGAAAAGTGTTAATGATTGTATTCGTTTCATAAAGTAAGTTTTAAGTGTCAATTAAAATTTAGCCTGTAAACCTACACTAATGGTTCTCGGAATGGGTACTGAACCGAAGTCGATACCTCTGAGTATGGTACTCTGACCACCGGCGTTTACTTCCGGATCATAACCAATGTATTTAGTCCATACTATCAGATTTCTTCCTGTGAAGTTTACATTCAGGTCTTTTACGATTTTACCTACTTTACCTACACTGTAGCTAAGGGCAAATTCACGGATGCGAACGTTACTTCCGTCATCCACGCGCCATTCTTCAATGGTGTAAATACCTGTAGGAAATGCAGCGGAAGCATTGTAGCCACTGATGTAACCTCTGGGTAACTGACCTTTGTGCTCGAGTTCAGCCACTTTACCATTACCCACCCCTTGTCTTGTTCTGAAATCCGCATTGAAAACTGAATTTCCTTTGGTGGCATCAATTTGTATGCGCAGGCTGAATTTTTTATAATTGAACTCATTGATCAAAGTAGCTGTGTACAGCGGATTGGGATTACCAATTATTTTACGCAGCGGAACCCCAACAGGAACACCCTGTCCGGCAGGTCCACCCGGGTTGTAATTGGATTGGGTATATGACAGAGTGCTGTTCTGAGTTCCAAATGCACCTCTTGGAATACCTGCGGGACTCAAATCAAGACCGGCATGGTTAGGAACACCAATGCTGTTCTTGGAGAAAGTTCCACCGGCAGTGGTAGCGAAGAAAGTACCATAGAAAACACCCACCGGTTGTCCCTGTATCAATGCTACAGGCGCACCCTGGTTGGTTGGGAAAGTAATCAGCGCGGCACCGATGTTCAACACTTCATTTCTATTACGGTTGTAAATACCTGTAATGTTCCAGTTGAAATCTTTCTTCTTCACCGGAGTAGCGGACAGCATGATCTCATAACCGGTATTTTTCAAGTTTCCTATGTTGTCAAGTAAGGAAGAGAAACCTGCTGAAGGTGCGATGAAACGGTTCAACAACATGTCGTTCACACGTTTGTCATACACGTTCAGATTTAGGTTAATGCGGTTGTCGAGGAAAGCCAGGTCAAGACCGAATTCGATTTCTTTTTGTCTTTCAGGACCTACATTGGTGTTGGCCAATGTGCTGCTGGTATTCAACGCAGTTCTGCTGTTGAAAGAAGAAGCAGTATAAACATTGAAACGGTCATAAGCACCGATACCTGTTAAGTTACCACTTTCACCATAGGCAATTCTAACTTTCGCCAGATCCCACCATTTGCTTACACCGAGACCTTTCCAGAACTTAGTCTCAGAAAGTATGAAACCGGCATTGGCTTTGGTATAGATCTGGTTGCGCTTATCCGGGCCGAACACAGAAGAGGCATCTCTTCTGATCGCACCGGTAACGAAGAATTGATTTCTGAATTTGAAGTTTTGTTGTAAGAAGAAACCACTGATTGACAATTCAGATCTAGAATCTGCACCGGGAATAATCGTACTGGCACCGGTAACTGTTTGAACAAAAGGAGCCAAACCACGTCCCTGCAACATTACATAGGAATTGCGCTCATATTGCTGAGAAAATCCTACTTGTGTTACTGAACTGATGTCATTGGTTATGGAAGTGCTATAAGTAGCATTCACATCGTGGTTGATACCGAAGAAATTGGAGGTAGCTGCACTGGCATAACCGTTTAGCGTTGGATCGCTGCTGGTAGTACCACCGCCAAAGAAGGCAGCGTTTACGTTATAGGCAAATGGTGGCATGAAGGTAGTTCCATTCTGAGCGTAGTTGTCTATACCCATGGTATAGTCTATAGTCAGATTTTTAATTGGCTTCAATTTCAGACCAAAATTCGTCAGGATACGGCTGGTATTGTTGCGCTGCTTGAAGTCCTCAATAACTGAAATCGGATTCACACGACCCAGGTTACCATGGGCTTTTAAGTTACCCAACGCATCTCTGAATTTGAGGTCGTGGAAGTTACCCAAAATGGTTACAGAGTTCATCGGACTAAAGAAAGAGTTTCCATCGGGCTTTTCGTTAGCAGAACTATTTACGTAGTTCAATCCGAGATTCATACTCATCCATTTGTTGATCTTTTGATCGATGTTGCTTCTGAAACTGTATCGCTGGAAATCTGTATTACGGATGATACCCTGGTTATAGAAATAAGAACCAGAGAAGAAATACTTGGTATTATCTGTACCACCACTCACAGAAACGTTATTATCAGTCCCCATACCATCTCTAAAGATGATATCCTGATAGTCGTAGCGGGTAACAGCAGTTGTATTGGTAAGTGCCGGATTCAAAATGTCTTGAGTTTGAGCATCAATACCACCACCAAATTTAGTAGGTGCCTGATTCACATCCAATTTGCTTCTCAAGCCATTGAACAGCACATTGCTGCTGAAGCTAACCTGAGGAGCACCGGAGGCACCGCGCTTGGTGAAGATTTGAATAACACCACTATTGGCACGTGAACCATAGATAGCAGCAGCTGCAGCACCATTTAATATTTCTACTCTTTCAATATCAGCAGGGTTGATATCTACCATTCTATTCTGACCAACCACACCAACGAAGTTCCCACCGTCATAACCACCTTGCGTATTGGTAACGCGGGGTGTATTGTTATTCACGATAACCCCGTCTACGATATAGAGTGGTTCTGAAGAAGAATTTACAGAGCTAACACCTCTTAAACGAACACTCAGTCCGCCGGCAGGATCACCACTGTTCTGGGTAATCACAGCTCCGGGTGTTTTACCTTGTAAAGCCTGTAAGGCATTCGCGGGTGCTCCTTTGTTGAGGTCGGAAGCCTTTAGGGTAGCTACGTAGCTTCCCAACTGACGACGGGTGGTTCCGGCAGAAGTACCGGTAACAACCACTTCATCCAGTTTGGAAACACTGGCAGTTAAGGTGGCATCTACCGTGTAAGACTTTTCGCTGCCTACGGTGATGGTTTTGCTTTGTTCGCCCCAGCCGATAGCTGAAAATACCAGGGTATAAGTGCCTGGATTGAGGGCTGCCGTGAATGCATAATTTCCATTCAGGTCGGAGATGGTACCATACTTGGTTCCCTTCACCGAAACATTCACAGATTCAACAGTTGCTCCGCCGGAGCCGCTGACTTTACCTGCAATGCGCACCTGGCCGAAAGAAATGACGGCGAAAAGACTCAGGACCAGCGATAAACAGAATGGCTTCCATTTATCCTGCCTTTGGGTTGCTCGTGTGTTCATAAGGGTGGTTTAGGTTGTGAGGAATTATAAAATAGTTATACCGAGATCCCGATAAGGAGCCAGTACCGGATCATTTTTGTCCAGCTCCGTGATCAGGATATCGATTTGATTTAATGCACAAATTTTGATGCGTTGCACAGAATTCAACTTCTCCGATATAGACATAATCACCTTCAAATGCGATGCTTCCAGCATGGCTTTTTTTAAGATCACCACATCCCAGTCATTATCTGTTATACCTCTTTCAACATCCATGGCATTCACTCCCATAATACATATATCTGCCTGAATGGATTTAATTTTTGATATAGCTTCTCCTCCCACAGCAATCTGGGACTTTTTGGCAATTTTATCGCCAATAAAAATAACTTCTGAATTAGGATGCTGCGCATACTCATAAGCTGCCGGAATACTTCCGGTGAGAAAAGTCGCCTGTAATTGCTCAGGTAGCATGCGCGACATTTGAACAACAGTAGTCCCTCCACCGGATAAAACAAACATCCCATCTTTCAGCAGTGAAACAGCTTTGTTGGCGATGATCTTCTTTTGTTCCCCGTAAAAAACATCAGAACGTAAATAAAAACTATTAAAAGATTTGGAAAGTGCACCACCATGCACCTTGATCACTTTTCCTTCTTCCGCCAATTCATTCAGATCCCGCCGGATGGTATCTTCCGAAACCTGTATCTCAGCACTCAAGTCAGCAGATAGTACACTATTGTGCAGACTGACTTGACGAAGTATGTATGCCTGTCGTTCTTTTTTCAGCATATTTGCAATCGTGGTGCCCGAAATTATTACTTTTATGGGTTATTTTTTCAAAAAAACCGCAGATTCTCGCATATTTTAAACCGAAAAAGCTACAAAATCCGCATAAATGAATAAAAATCTGAATAAACTGTGCAAAATCGGGAATGCTCCAAGCAGAGTAATCATCGGATTAATGAGTGGGACTTCGCTTGACGGATTAGACATTGCACTTTGTACAATAACCGGAAGCGGATTATCAACTTCATTGGAGCTACAACATTTTACCACTATTCCCTATACCTCTTTTTTCCAACAACAAGTAAAAGAGGTGTTTGCTCAGCAAAATACCAGTTTAGAAAAAGTATGTCTGCTCAACGAATGGATCGGCCGTTTTCATGGTCAGTTGGTTCTCGATTCCTTGAAACAATGGGGCGTTGCTCCAGAGGAAGTAGACCTCATTGCCAGTCACGGTCAAACCATCTATCACGCACCTGCCTGGATGCACAAGGATGAAAGATTTCCCCATGCTACCTTGCAAATTGGTGATGGAGATCA
>JBJTJJ010000230.1:0-1333 GCA_046095445.1 Sediminibacterium sp. | reverse complement strand
TTATAATACCCCTTTCGTTGAAGGAAGGTATTGGCTGAATGGATCGCGTTTCACTGCCATGCGGATGGCTTTGGCAAATGCTTTGAAGATGGCTTCAATCTTATGGTGTTCGTTGGTACCACTGCATTGTATATGAAGATTACATTTTGCGGCATCGCTGAATGACTTAAAAAAGTGCTCAAACATTTCCGTGGGCATATCCCCTATTTTCTCTCTGGTGAATTCGGCATCCCATACTAACCAATTTCTTCCCCCGAAATCAATGAGTACTTTAGCAGCGGCTTCATCCATGGGTAGGGCAAATCCATATCGTTCCATCCCTCTTTTGTCTGCCAGTGCCAGTGCGAAAGCCTCACCCAGTGCGATGGCTGTATCTTCTATTGTATGGTGTTCATCGATGTGCAGGTCACCTTTTGTAGTGATATCCAGGTCGAGTTTTCCGTGACGTGCTATCTGGTCGAGCATATGATCAAAAAAACCAATCCCGGTTTGGATATTGGTTATACCGGTTCCTTCCATGCGCAACCGGATATTAATTTTTGTTTCTTGGGTATTGCGGCTATGGGTTACTTCGCGTAAACCCATTTTGAGATAAGCATAGATATCAGACCAGTTATCTGTTTCGAGTAGAATGACCTCTCTCAATTGTGCTTCTTGTTCGGGCGAGAGGTGGTGGGGAGCGTTGGGTGGACGAAAATAAATGGCTTTGCATCCGAGATTCCGCGCCAGTTGAAGATCACTCCAGCGATCACCGATTACCAGCGATTGAGAGATATCAAAATCTGCATTTCCTATCAGATGAGTCAACATGGCTGTCCCGGGCTTCCGGGTAGGGGCATTGTCTTCAGGCCGGGAACGGTCGACTAAAATTTCATGGAACTGAAATCCTTCTCCTTCCAGGGTTCGCAGCATAAGATCTTGCACGGGATGAAAATTTTCTTCCGGGAACGAATGTGTTCCCAAACCATCCTGGTTGGTGACCATCACGTGATAAAAATCAAAATCAGCTGCAATGCGGGATAGGGTGGTGATAGCACCGGGTACAAAGCGGGTCTTTTCTATGTGATCGATTTGAAAATCATCCGGCTCGAGTAAGAGTACACCGTCTCTGTCTATGAACAAAATCCGCTTCATGTTATTTTAATTTTTTCCGAACTACTTTTACTTCTCTGGAGGAAATAACGCCAGCCCTATTATTCCAGTTATTTCTTATATAAGTTAGTAAATCGGCAATTTGTTCATCATTAAGATCAGCATGAGCTGCCATATTGTTGCTATAAAATTCCCCATCCATTTCTAGCTTATCATCCAGTCCTTTCAAAATTATTTCTAT
>JBJTJJ010000229.1:0-7882 GCA_046095445.1 Sediminibacterium sp. | reverse complement strand
GACCGCTACTACAGTGGTGACATGGATAATCCTAATGTGGTATTCCAACCGTTGATGTGTCAACATTGTGACAATGCTCCCTGCGAGAATGTTTGTCCGGTGGCTGCTACCAACCACAGCAGTGAAGGCATCAACCAGATGACTTACAATCGTTGCATCGGAACCCGTTATTGTGCCAACAACTGTCCTTATAAAGTACGTCGCTTTAACTGGGCTGATTATACAGGTTCAGATAGCTTCGGAGATAATCAACGCGGAATTGTAAACGATGTGGTATTGGAGATGAACGATGATCTTACCCGCATGGTGCTGAATCCGGATGTAACGGTTCGCTCCAGAGGTGTGATCGAAAAATGTTCTTTCTGTATCCAGCGTTTACAGGAAAGCAAGTTGAAGGCTAAGAAGGAGAGCCGTCCGCTGTCTGATAGTGATATCAAAGTGGCTTGCCAGCAGGCATGTCCTACCGAGGCCATTGTATTTGGTAACGCTAATGATAGCCACAGTGCCATCAGCATTACACGGAAAGAAAATCCCAATCGTCAGTTTTATGTTCTCGAAATGTTGCACGTGTTACCGAACGTGACGTATCTGGCGAAAGTGAGAAACACAGAGGAAAAAACGGAAGCATAATAACCGGATTGAAGACAACAGCCGCAAGGCAATCAGAAAACAAACCGGAACTATAAAAAAAAGGCAATGCATTTAAAGTACGAATCGCAACTCAGGGAACCACTGGTGGTGGGTGAAAAAGATTTTCACCAGGTAACAGAAGACATCGTTCGACCCATTGAGGCCAAGCCCAGTAAACTTTGGTACATCGGATTTTTTACAGCGGCAGCGCTGCTCCTTTTCGGAATTTATTCTATTTACCGGGACGTTACTTATGGTATTGGTCAGTGGAACCTGAATAAAACCATTGGATGGGGTTGGGACATTACCAACTTCGTTTGGTGGGTAGGTATCGGTCACGCCGGAACCCTGATTTCTGCAATTCTGTTGCTGTTCCGTCAGGGCTGGAGAACAGGGGTTAACCGCGCTGCGGAAGCTATGACCATTTTCGCTGTAATGTGTGCCGGTCAATTCCCTATCTGGCACATGGGTCGTGTGTGGATGGCTTTCTTCGTACTGCCTTACCCTAATAGTCGCGGTCCGTTGTGGGTGAATTTTAATTCGCCTTTGTTGTGGGACGTATTCGCTATCTCAACCTATTTTACCGTGTCACTTTTGTTCTGGTATAGCGGTTTGATTCCAGATTTGGCAACCGTAAGAGACCGTGCTTTTACTTCCCTGAGAAAAAAATTATATGGTATTGCTTCCTTTGGATGGACAGGCTCTACCAAGCACTGGCAGCGCCACGAGAGTCTTTCACTGGTACTTGCCGGTTTGAGTACCCCACTGGTACTTTCAGTACACACTATCGTATCATTTGACTTTGCCACTTCGGTAGTTCCCGGTTGGCACACAACTATCTTCCCTCCTTACTTCGTGGCCGGTGCCATCTTCTCCGGATTTGCCATGGTGCAATCCCTGATGGTAATTACCCGAAAAGTATTCGGTATGGAAGATTATATCACTTTAGGTCACATTGAGGCCATGAATAAAATCATCGTGTTGACTGGATCTATCGTGGGCATAGCTTATCTGACTGAATTATTCATGGGATGGTACAGCCAGAATAAGTATGAGGGTTACACCTTCTGGTACAGTCGTGCGAATTTGTTCAGTCCATACGGTTGGAGTTACTGGGGTATGATGGCCTGCAACGTGTTGAGTCCGCAGATCTTCTGGTTCAGAAAAATGCGCAGAAATATTTTTGTAACATTTTTCATGAGTATCATCGTGAACATCGGTATGTGGTTTGAGCGCTTTGTAATCATTGTAACATCCTTGTACAGAGATTATCTTCCTTCCAGCTGGTCTGTTTATTATAGTCCGACTATATGGGAGGTAGGTTTTTACCTCGGTACATTCGGATTGTTCTTCACCTGCTTCTTCCTCTTCGCGAAGTACTTCCCGGTAATTGCGGTTGCGGAGATCAAGTATGTGCTCAAAACATCCGGTGAAGGCTTCAAAAATAAGATGAACAAGATTGAAGAGCAGAAACTGGATGAATTCATTCACGACAATGCACACGCCCACTAATTACTAATCACTAAACTTCCCCAAAGGGAAACGAGATATGGCAAAAAAGAAATTCGTTGTAGGTTGTTTCGATGATGAAGCGGTACTGTTTCCGGCCGTTAAGAAGGTACGGGCAGCCGGCTACAAGATCCATGATGTATACACTCCCTTTGCGGTGCATGGTCTTGATCATGCTCTGGGTCTGCGCGAAACAAGTCTGCACACTGCCGGATTTATCTATGGTATTACCGGAACATCCACTGCGTTAGGTGGAATTAGTTGGATCCTGGTGAAAGACTGGCCCCTGAACTTTGGTGGTAAACCACATTTTTCGCTACCGGCCTGGATTCCGGTGACCTTTGAATTAACTGTGTTGTTTGCTGCAGTGGGAATGGTACTTACTTTTTGCTACCTATGCCAATTAGCCCCATTTGTACGCAAGCATCATTTTCATCCCCGTGCAACCGATGATCTTTTTGTGATGGCGATTGAGTGCACAGATAAAACCAATGTAGACGATTTACAAGCATTCCTGGCATCCAGTGGTGCGATAGAAACCAATGTACAGGTAGCTGAAACAGGCTGGTGGCTGGGTACTTATGATATGGAAGAAAAAAATTTAGAACACAGCAATACAGTTGTTGCTTAATCCCGAATACTTGAACGATGAGTAAAAACATTTCCTTTCTGCTGCTGGCTTCTGCTCTAGTGCTGGTTTCCTGCAGTGACGTAAAGCGTAAGCCCGGTTCGGTGTACATGCCCGATATGGCCTACAGCCGTGCGTATGAGTCTTATGCCGATTACAGCAATCTGGCGCAGAAAAACATCAATTATACAGGAAGAACTGTGGCAGGTACCATCGCCCGTGGCGAAGATCTCCCCTTTCACATTCCCATGGATGCAGCGGGTGATACCACCAACTATACTGCTTCTAAGTTGGTAAAAAATCCAATCACTTCAATGACTGATACTGAAACCAAAGAGGCAGAGCGTCTGTACCTGATTAACTGCGGTATTTGTCATGGTGCCAACCTCAAGGGAAATGGACCTCTTTATAAAGATGGTGCCGGACCATATCCTGCAAAACCTGCTTCCTTGGTAGGTGATGCGAAATATGAAGCAATGCCTGAGGGTCAAATGTTCTACTCTTTGGCTTACGGTAAGAATCTGATGGGTTCTTACGCTTCACAATTAAGCAGAAAACAGCGTTGGATGGTCATCAGGTATATTAAAGACAAGCAACAGGAAGGGAAAGCAGCTGCAACAGATACAACCGCAAAAAAATAGTACAAGACTTTTATGCCGGCAACGGCAAATGAGATAAACGAATAAAAGAAATACAATGGCATCTATCAGAGACCAATTTGAGATACCCGGTAAAATGAAAACATGGTCGTTGGCATTGATCGGCATCGGCGGTGCTGCACTGCTGTATGGCATGTTCACCAAGGGCTTCAGCAAAGATGAGCACGAGCAGGTTCATTTTTGGGGAACATTAATGTACAATACTATCTTCTGGACACTGATATGTAATGCCAGCATGTTCTTCATTTGTATCACGACACTAGCCATGGGTGGTTGGCAGCAATCATTCCGCCGCATTCCGGAAGCTATCTCTACACTTGTTCCCGTATTTGGTGCAATAACATTCGCTGTTCTGCTTTATGTAGTGCTCGGACACAAACACCATATCTACCATTGGCTCGATTCAGAGGCAGTTGCCAATGACCCGATACTCAGAGGAAAAAAAGGTTTCTTGAATCCTAATTTTTTTGTGATTTGGACCACACTGACCATCGGATTATGGAGTTTACTTGGTTGGAGAATGCGTCAGATCAGCCGCGAAGCGGATGAAGCTCCCTTTCCTCAGGAATCCGGTGCCCGGTACATTTATCGTGGTACTGTTCGTGCTGCGCTTTTCCTCGTTTGGTTTGCATTGACAGTAGGGTCTACTGTACCCTGGCTCTGGATGATGAGCATTGACGCGCACTGGTACTCTACCATGTATAGCTGGTATACTTTCGCCAGTTCATTCGTATCGGGTATGTCACTGGTTGCCCTCTGGGTAATCTATCTTAAAAACAAGGGCTACCTGGAGTTGACTACCCAAGAGCACCTGCATGATATCGGTAAATTCATGTTCGCCTTCTCTATATTTTGGACCTATCTCTGGTTCTCACAGTACATGCTGATATGGTATGCGAACATTCCTGAAGAAACTGTTTACTTCAAACACCGCGTACAAGGACCCTACAAAGGAATTTTCTTCCTGAACCTGATCATCAACTTTATTTGTCCCTTGTTGATTCTGATGAAGCGTTCTGCGAAGAGAAATTACACATTGGTAACTTTTATGGCAGTTTTAATCATCTTTGGGCATTGGATTGATTTTTATCAGATGGTGATGGGCAGTTTATCGAAAGATCATGTTACCCTGGGTTGGCTCGATTTTGGAATTTTGGCATTCTTTGTGGGAACTATGATATTCATGACAAGCCGTTCACTGGCATCCAAACCATTGGTTCCGAAGTACCATCCTTTCCTCAAAGAAAGTATCATCCATCAGGTATAAAAGAACTTATCCTATTCAAAAGCAATAACTGATTTATATATGTCTATTCTCTTTACAACCGCTGTCATCGCCCTGATCTTCATCATTATCTTTCAGATAGCCAAGGCGAGTGAGTATGTAACCCTGCTGAGAGGTGAGCAAAAGGGTTTAAGGCAGAGTAATAAAATCAATGCCTGGCTCATGATTGTTTTTCTGGTGTTGGGTTTATTGGGCGTTTGGTATTGCAACGATGTTTATTTCGGACAAACCTTGCTTGCCCAGGAGTCTGCAAGTGTAGAAGGTGAGCGCGTAGATTCTATGATGTGGCTTACCATCGCTGTAACCGGTATCGTTTTCATCATTACTCAAATCATTTTGTTTTATTTCTCTTACAAGTACCAGCAAAATGATGACAATAAAGTATTCTTCTTCCCGCATAACAACAAGCTTGAATTTATCTGGACCATTATTCCCGCACTGGTACTGACAGTGTTGGTAGCAGTTGGTCTGCGCAACTGGTTCTTGTTTACCGGTGAGCCCCCGAAAGAAGCCATGGTGGTTGAGATTACCGGGAAGCAGTTTGGATGGATCTATCGTTATCCGGGAAAAGATGCTGCCTTCGGGAAAAAATATTACAAAAATATTGACCCTGCCAACAATGGATTGGGTATCATCTGGGAAGATCAGTTGAGCCATGATGATGTGGTGACTGAGCAAACCATGTACCTGGTTAAAGGAAAGCCGGTGAAATTGGTAATTGGATCGAGAGACGTTATCCATGACGTGGGCTTATCTCATTTCCGCATGAAAATGGATGCTGTGCCGGGTATTCCTACTACTATGTGGTTCACCCCCAAATACACCACTAAGGAAATGAAGGAAATGACCGGTAATCCGAATTTCGCTTACGAGATCAGTTGCGATCAAATGTGTGGAAACGGACACTACTCTATGAAAGGAAATATTGAAGTAGTTGAACAGGAGGAATATGATCTTTGGATGGCCAAACAAAAACCACAGTACCTGGTTAATTTTCCGGATAAGGATCCATCTGTTAAACCTGCTGCAGATTCTGTTAAATCAGTCATCAGCATGGTGAAAACAGTCAACAAGGATAAAGCTCAAATGTAAAATAGAAAGTAAAAAGATTTAAACGTAATCACAAAAGCATACACTTATGAGTCACGTAGCAGAGACACAGGCAGCAGGGGTGGTGGCAGCGCATCATGATGATCACGCCCATCACGAGCACCATGAGCACCACGAGACCTTCATTACTAAGTACATTTTCAGTCAGGATCACAAAATGATCGCCAAGCAGTTCCTGATTACTGGTATGTTCTGGGCTGTATTGGGCGGATTGATGAGTGTTCTGTTCCGCTTCCAGTTGGGTTATCCAGAAGATACTTATCCCTGGCTCGAAACAATACTGGGTAAATGGGCCAAGGGTGGTCGTATCACCCCCGAAGCTTATTATGCTCTGGTAACTACGCACGGAACGGTACTGGTATTTTTTGTATTGACTGCCGGCTTGAGTGGTACTTTTGCCAATTTCCTTATTCCTTTACAAGTGGGAGCCCGCGACATGGCTTCCCCTTTCCTGAATATGCTGAGCTACTGGTTTTTCTTCATAGCTAGCATTGTCATGTTATCATCATTGTTTGTTGAGACCGGTCCCTTCAGTGGTGGCTGGACGGCATATCCACCCCTTAGCGCATTGGGTGATGCTTCACCCGGTTCTAAAACAGGTATGGATCTGTGGATCATCTCGATGGCACTTTTCGTAGTGTCTTCATTGTTGGGTGGTCTGAACTACATCGCTACCATCCTGAACATGCGCACTAAAGGAATGAGCATGACGCGTCTTCCATTGACTATCTGGGCGCTTTTCTTTACAGCTGTATTGGGCGTTCTTTCTTTCCCTGTATTGCTTTCCGGTTTCATCCTTCTGATTTTCGACCGCAATTTCGGAACCAGCTTCTATTTGTCTGATATTTTTGTGAATGGCGTGGGTGCATTGCCCAACGAGGGCGGAAGTGCCATCCTTTTCCAACACTTGTTCTGGTTCCTTGGTCACCCTGAAGTATACATCATCCTGTTACCTGCTATGGGTATGGTATCTGAGATACTTTCAGTGAATTCAAGAAAGCCTATTTTCGGTTATATCGCGATGGTGGGTTCTTTGTTCGCTATTGCTATTCTTGCATTCCTTGTTTGGGCACACCACATGTTTGTTACAGGATTGAATCCATTGCTGGGATCCATCTTCGTACTTCTTACTCTTTTAATCGCAGTTCCATCCGCCATCAAAGTATTCAACTGGCTGACTACACTCTGGAGAGGAAGCATCCGGTTTACACCGGGTATGTTGTTTGCGATTGGTTTTGTGAGTTTGTTTATTTCCGGAGGATTGACTGGTATCTGGCTCGGTAACTCAGCAATCGATATACATCTGCATGATACTTATTTCGTAATCGCCCACTTCCACATTGTAATGGGTGTGGCTTCCATGTTCGGCATGTTTGCCGGTATCTATCACTGGTATCCGAAAATGTATGGTCGTTATATGAACAACACACTTGGCTACATGCACTTCTGGATTACCATTGCAGGCGCTTACATGATTTTCTGGCCTATGCACTATGAAGGTCTTGCCGGTATGCCACGTCGTTACTACGATTACAGCATTTGGGAGAGCTTCAAACAATTTGCAGAGTTGAATCGCTTTATCAGTACAGTAGCCATGATAGTTTTTGCTGCGCAATTACTTTTCCTGATCAACTTCTTCTATTCCATCTTCAAGGGACGTAAGGTTACCAGTTTGAATCCCTGGGGATCGAATACACTCGAGTGGACCACTCCGTTGCGCCCCGGACATGGCAACTGGCCCGGTGAAATACCCGAAGTTCATCGTTGGCCTTATGACTATGGAAAAGATGGTAAGGAGTATATTCCGCAGACTACTCCTGTGGGAGCAGATGAAAGTCACCATTGATAAAAATATCTCCGGTAACCTGGCTTTGCCTTACCGGAACAAAGAATAATACCAGGCAATGCTCCCGATCCCTTGGGAGCATTGTTGTTACAAACCAAACCCGTCGGACCTTGCTGTTAGAGTAAGTCCTTCACATAACCGCTTCTGAGGAGCCAACATTGCTGAATGAATACAACTACTACTGATAATAATGCTGGCAACACAAGGCCCAATAA
>JBJTJJ010000228.1:0-1046 GCA_046095445.1 Sediminibacterium sp. | reverse complement strand
GTCCATATTTTATTACTTGGTGCCGGAAAGTCGGCAACGACCCTCATTCAATACCTTCATTCGATTGCCGAAAAGGAAAAATGGCAGGTAACCGTGGCGGACAAAGACCTGACAACGGTGCAGGAAAAATTATTGCCCTATCCCCTTCTTACTGCCGCCCAAGTCGATATCGACAACCCGGAGCAGCGCCAATCCATCATTGCAAAAGCTAGTCTGGTAATTTCTCTCCTTCCTCCTCCCCTACAGAAAACAGTAGCCAATGATTGTCTGCAAGCAGGTAAACATTTCTTTTCAGCTTCCTATATCGACCCTGCTCTGCTTCCAATGGCGAGTGCCATTGCCGATAAAAATCTTCTCTTTTTGATGGAAATGGGTCTTGACCCGGGTATTGACCATATGAGTGCCATGGAGCTAATTCATCGCATCCGTGGAAATGGCGGAAAAATCACCGGCTTTGCCTCACATTGTGGTGGGTTGGTTGCACCAGCCAGTGATGATAATCCCTGGCACTATAAATTTTCCTGGAATCCCCGCAATGTTATCCTGGCGGGAAAAGCCGGGGCAGTATTTCAACAAAATGGGAAGGTCATCAATCTGGGATACAAGGAATTGTTTTCCTTCCATCAGCCGGTTCAGATAGATGGAATCGGCGAATTGGCAACCTATCCGAACAGAGACTCACTCTCCTATATGCCGCTATATGGTCTTGAGGAGGCAGCAACTTTTATCCGGACCACCCTTCGTTATCCCGCATTTTGTAAAGGTTGGCAGTGGTTAATTGATCTGGGTTGCACCCAGGAAGGAAATACAATGCAAACTGACAAACTAACCCATCGTGCTTACTTTGCAATGCATGTACTCCAGTCTGGTCACAGGCAGGAAGATATCCCTTCAGATATGCTTTCGTTGCTCCAATCTATTGGATGGGAAGATGATACTTTCATTGAATGTAATCCAGGTAGCTCTGCTGATATTCTGCAATGGATTTTGGAAAAACGTTGGGCGCTTCGTCCGGGTGACAGGGATATGATTGTCATGTTGCACGA
>JBJTJJ010000227.1:0-6719 GCA_046095445.1 Sediminibacterium sp. | reverse complement strand
AAAGATCTTCTGCTGGAGCGGCTTCGCCTCGGAGACCCTCTTGTTTATTGTCGCATATATCTTTTCAAAGAGACGCGGAACAGCCGTCACGACTGTCGGCTTGACCTCCTTGATATCCTCCGAGACCGTCTCCACACCACGAGCAAAAGAGACTGTAACACCTCGCCAGAGGTAGATGTAGAGCACCGTCCGTTCAAAAACGTGTGAGAGTGGAAGAAAACTGAGTGCCGTATCAGATCCCTGCAATTGAAAGACATCTCCGGCGGCAATGACATTCGAGACCAGATTGAGGTGGGTCAGCATTACCCCTTTCGGGACTCCGGTTGTTCCGGAGGTATAGATGATGGTAGCCAGATGGCTGGTTGGAATAGTCGCCTTGATTGCATTTACCTGGGAATGAAAAGAGCTATCGGCTGGCTGTAACAGTGTTTTCCAGTGAACTGTACCTGGTATTTCATCAAAGACAAATATCTCCTTCAAAGAAGGAACTTTACTTCTCAATGCATTGATTTTATCATACATTTCCTGGTTACTGACAAACACATACTTTACTGCTGCGTTGTTGAAAATGAATTCTATTTCCAACGGATTGGTGGTGGGATAAAGGGGCACCAGTATAGCACCGATTTGTTGAACAGCCAAATCAGTGAAAACCCACTCAGGTCTATTGTTACTGATGATGGCGATCTTATCACTGCCTTCAGGTGTAAAGTCATGTCCGCTAACTCCCAGTTGTAAAAGACCCGCCGAAAGCGCGTTAACCGTTTGGGCAACTTCCAGGGTGCTGTGTTTTACCCAGGTTCCATTTACTTTCGAAACCAACATTTCATCTGTCGGGAAATGTTGCAATTGGTGTTCAATACAATCGAATAGTCTTTTGTATTCCATATGGCACATTTATTTTTTCAATAAATTATTTTTATGCAAGTTCGTTAGTTGAATAAATCTTTTTAACAGTTCAAATTACGGAAAGTTGTTGGGAACCCAACAAACAGACTTACAAAAAGTCATAACTGCTTTGAATTTGCTGTCACCAAGATATATTCAATCGTTAGGGAAAGTTCCAAGTTAGTTTATTTTTTCAAAACCGGAATAAGCTCGATATAAGAAAAAATACAAGTTCGCTGAAAACATCAGCCTCCCTTCAACAAACGCAATAAGAGGGGTGAATGGTAAGCTATTCACTGATCAGGTGGGTCAATAACCCATCGCGCAATTTAGGCTCAAACCAAGTGCTCTTTGGCGGCATTACTTGTCCGTTATCGGCAATAGCGAATAACTGTTCGGTTGTTACCGGAAATATACTAAAGGCAACTGCCATTTCACCGCTATTCACTCTTCTTTCTAATTCTGCGAGCCCACGAATTCCACCTACAAAGTCAATCCGCTTATCGGTGCGCTGATCGCCAATGCCCAATAGGGGGTGTAAGAGGTTATCCTGTAAAATAGTTACATCCAGCTGTCCGATGGGATCTTCCCGGAAAGTTCCCGGCTTGGATACCAGTCGATACCATTGGTTATTCAAGTACATTCCAAAAACATGTGGCGCATCAGGAAGTACCTTTTCTGAACCGACACACTCAACTTGAAAATTCGCGCTGATTCCCTGTAACAATGCATCTTCAGTAAGACCGTTCAAATCTACCACAACCCGATTGTAATCGAGAATGCGCAGTTGATTAGAGGGGAAAAGTGTGGTTAAAAAATAATTTGCGCCGTTGGGAATATCACCTGTCAGATTCCGACGCACTTTGGCAGCAGATGCAGCACGGTGATGACCATCTGCTATATAGGTACA
Organism: Sediminibacterium sp.; assembly: GCA_046095445.1. Classification (GTDB taxonomy): domain Bacteria; phylum Bacteroidota; class Bacteroidia; order Chitinophagales; family Chitinophagaceae; genus Sediminibacterium. The sequence goes on along the minus strand of JBJTJJ010000227.1, from coordinate 4,921 downwards.
TGGAACCTGTGTAGCAAATAATTCAGTGATGGTTGCGATGGTTGGATCATCGTTGATGATCCATATAGTATGTTGTATCTGATCGGAAGCAGTAAAATCATATACCGGACTTTTCACTTTTGTCCAGTTGGAAATTAGTTCATCGATGTCTTGTTGTTCCCGATATGCGAGAAAAACATTTCCAGTCTGAGCACCTGATACAGTAATGTGTCGAATACGATCTTGTTCCTTGTCGGGCCTGGTATATTCATGCTTTTTTATCAGATCTTGCTCGTATTCATCAATACTACTGAGGGCTACAATACCAGTTTGGCTTCTCCCATTCATGGTAAGCTGATACAAATAATAGCATGGCTTACTTTCACGAAACAGAATATCCCGGCTAATGAACGCAGACAAATTTGTCCGGGCAGTTTCATAAACGGAAGGATCATAAGGATAAGTTTCATCCGGTAAATCAATTTCACTTTTCGTTATATGCAAAAATGAATTTGGATTTCCATTTGCTGCCTGCCGGGCTTCCTGGGTGTTTAAAACATCATAGGGTAAACTGGCTACTTGGCCGGCCAGTTGCGGCTGAGGGCGGAGTGCCCTGAATGGTAATACTACTGCCATAGTGCAAATATCCGAAAAAGAAACTGAATCGATGAAAATGAATGAGTGCTTTCAAATAATTGAAAATAATCATCAGGGCTTGAATCTTTCCAGCACTTCTTTTCCGGTTATCGGATCTAAGCCACGAAATTCTACATAAACTATATTAGGGACCCAAAAAGATCCACCTGAAACTTTTACAAAAATTCTTTGGAGAATAGCTTCTTTGTTATTGATAGTGGCAAATACCTGGTACTTTTTCAAAGGCGCATGCCATCTTAAATAAAACTTTCTTTTTTTGTATGAAACAAAATGCAATTCGTATGTATCATTTCCTTCCGACTTAGAGTCAATTCCGTAAGCAAAATTCCGTTGAATATAATTGAGCTCCCTGCGCGTACTTCCTTCAGTGAATAGAAGCCAATAAACATTTATCGGCTTTTCAGGATTCGGTATACCTCTACTGTCTGCATTTAATTCACAAATGATCGTGTTGGTGTTGGCAGTACGTTGCAAGTAAAAAAGCAGCTTGGGATTTCCTGTAGGAACAGGAAAAGAATCAATTACCAATCCTATAGCAGGCCTGTGAGATTTACTTGTATCTGTGGCTGCTTGTGTTTGTTGGGGAAATACTATTAAAAGACACCAAAGCAGATATCCGTGCACTATGCTAACTGACGGCAGTTTTAGTTTTTTGCCAAAACATTGGTCTAAAAAAAATAGGAAGGTCTGCAAAGATTGGTAATGAATAATTGAAATGATGGTTAGCTATTATTTGAATAACGGGATAAATGGGGAAATAGTTGCAGCATTACTGTAATTAATCAATCATCCATTTTTTTCTCCAAAATATTTCATTAATGCACAAAATGCCTCTACACTTGACAAGGGCAATGCATTGTACATACTTACCCGAATTCCACCAATGGTTCTATATCCCTTCACCCCAATCATCCCTTCCTTGCGGCATAATTCCAAAAATGCAGGTTCCAATTCAGGGTCTGCCATAAAAAAGACAGCATTCATCCGACTCCTGTCTTCTCTGGCAACTTTAGTAATGAACAAAGGGTTTTGATCTATAGAAGAATACAATATATCTGATTTCTCTCTGCTGCGACGATCCATTTCATACAATCCCCCCTGCTCAATGATCCATCTCATAGTAAGCATACTAACATACACTGCAAATACTGGTGGAGTATTCATCAATGATCCTGCTGAAATATGTTGCCGATAATCCATGATGGCAGGAATGGGATCCTTTTTTCTGGCAAGGAATTCCTTGTTGACAACAATTAAGTTGACCCCCGCAGCTCCCATGTTCTTTTGTGCACCAGCATATATCAGATCAAATTGACCAAAGTTCATTGGGCGGGAAAAAATATCACTGCTCATATCAGCAACCAATGGAACATGGGTCACAGGAAAATGCTGCCACTGGGTTCCTTCCACTGTATTGTTACTGGTCAGATGCAAATAAGCAGTTCCTGATGGAATTTCACCCGGTTGCCTGATACAAGTATGTTGACAATCTGATGTATCAGTTACCTGCAATACCTTCCCAAAAAATCCGGCCTCCCGGGCAGCCTTGCTTCCCCAAATTCCATTGACACAATAAGCTGCCGTATCTCCGGGATTGAGCAAATTCATTGGTACCTGCATGAATTGTGTAGTTGCACCACCATGAAGAAATAAGACCTCATGCGTATCCGGCAAACTCATCAATTTTCGCACGGTATTCCTTGCTTCCTCCATGACTTCCACAAAATGAGTGGTTCGATGCCCAATCTCCAGAATGGATAGTCCGGTTCCATTGAATGAATGAATCGCCGCAGCAGCTTCCTCCAAAACCGATCCGGGTAAAATAGAAGGTCCGGAATTAAAGTTATGTATAGTCATGTTATTCGAATAAAGTTACGTGATAAAACTGCCGATATCTTTATCGCTGAAATTATCCTATCAGATACCTGCAGTTCCATCTTTTGTTTCTACATCAGTCACGCCGCCTGAGATGGCATACTTCATCGCATCTGCTGCAGAAATACCACTCAAAATTTTCACCTGTGAAGGAGGAACCAGATAAGTTATGCCTGAAATTGCATAAGAATGAGGCACATAAACTGTAATGTGCTCAGACATACCCAGTGCTACAGAACTTTGCTGGGTGATGAATCCAATTCTCCAAACACCAGGTGCATCTACATTCACCAAAACAGGTTGGTCAAATTTTTTCTTATTTCCGGCAAATGCCTCGAGAAAATCTTTTACAGAGGAGTAGATATATTTAATACCCGGTGTCTTTTCCAGTAAATTATCCAACATGGCCACTATGCGACTAAAAAAAAGCATGGACGAAATCCAGCCCGTGGTTAATACCAGAATCACCACCACCATAAATCCGGTACCCGGAATTTTCTTGACTTGTCCGTCTTCTCCCAGTTCCCAAAGTTTTGGCGCCAGCGCATGCATTACGTTGGGTAAAATTCCATCTACAAAATTGAATAAGCCTATTACCACCCACAAGGTAATCCCGATAGGCGCCAATACCACCAAGCCTTGTAAAAAGTAGGTTAATAAACGACGAAGTATCCTACGGAAAGAAAAAGTTGCTGGAGTAGACATGTAGAGAGATCTGTGACCGCACAAATTTACAAGCATTTAAGCAACTCGATGACAAGAAAAACAAACAGCCACACCTCCCAAAACAATGAACTGCATTAAAGACATTAATTCAAAACATAAACTCAATGATAAATATAACACTTGTCCTTGTGATGATAACATATATATTATTTATATTATATTATAAGAATTTTGCATTTTCTTCACAAAGAAACTTGTGTTCCATAAAAAGTTTCCGTAGTTTTGACACGCTAAAGTAATCTATGGAAAACACTGCGGAAAGAATTGTAGGTAAAGCATACGAGCTTTTCATGCGCTATGGCATTCGGAGTGTCAGCATGGATGAGATAGCTAACCAACTCGGGATGAGCAAAAAAACTATCTATCAGTACTACGCTGATAAGGATGAGTTGGTGGAAGATGCCATAGAAATTGTTCTCAACATCAACAGAAATGACTGCCACCGCCAGCAAGCGGAAAGTGAGAATGCTGTTCATGAAGTATTCCTTAGCATGGATACTGTAAAACAGATTCTCAGTAAAATGAACCCGGCAGTAATTTTCGACCTGGAAAAATACCATACCGGCGCGTTCAATAAATACAATGATCACAAGAACAGATTTCTTTTCAATGTGATCGTAACAAACCTCAACCGGGGAAAAGCGGAGGGTTTTTATCGCCAGGAAATCAATACCAATCTAATTGCTCGTTTTAGGTTAGCGTCCATGTTCCTAATCTTCAACCCGGAAATTTTTCCGGGAGAACAATTTAACCTTCCACAGCTGCTAGCCGAAACCACTGATAACTTTTTGTATGGCATCGCCAATGAGCGTGGCCAAGAAATGATTGAGCATTACAAGCAACAAAGTAAAATCCCAATTACAGCATGATTCGTTTTCTCAAAATATCATTGTTAGCCTCAATTACGCTATTCACTGTAGAAACTGGAATTGCACAAACTACTCCCAAGTCAGCTAGGTACGCGTTATCTGTTGAAGAGGCGCTGACATTTGCCAAGAACAATAATATTCAGGTGAAAAATGCCCTGTTGGCTGTGCAAATGCAAAAAGAAACGAACCGAGAATTCACATCAGGTGCCCTGCCCTCTGTTTCTTTCAATGCTAACCTGATGGACTATTTGAAACTACCCGTTTCACTGATTCCGGGTGATTTTTTTCCCGGAGGTATATCCGGTACTTTTATTCCGGTTCAATTTGGTACCAAGTATAATTCTACACTTGGCTTTCAATTGCAACAAACCCTATTCGACGGTCAGGTTTTTATCGGCTTGCAGGCAAGAAAAACTTCGATAGATTTTCAATTGAAAAATCTAGAGGTAACCGAGGAACTCATTAAAGCCAATATCTACAAAGTGTACTACCAGTTGGTGGCTAGCAGAACTCAAATTGCTATACTGGATGCCAACATTCTCCGCTTACAGCAATTGGAGAAAGATACAAAAGCGTTGTATCAAAATGGATTTGCTGAAAAATTAGATCAGGATAAAGTTTCTATTCAATTGACGAATCTGCAAACAGAAAAATTAAAGGCACAGAATAGTATCGAAATAGGTTACTTAGGATTGAAAACATTGATAGGGATGCGTCCACAGGATACCCTGGAATTGACTGACAAAATTACAGACAATCAACTCGAAGGAGATATATTATCAGACACCGCCTTCCGTTATGGAGACAGAAAGGAA
>JBJTJJ010000226.1:0-2899 GCA_046095445.1 Sediminibacterium sp. | reverse complement strand
GTCTTCGCAATCTCTTGCTGTTTTTGCATACGTTCGTTCCATTCCACCCATTCATGATATCCGCCCTTGAATTCAATAATCCTGCTGTCTTGTATTTCCCATATTTTATTGGCGGTCTTTGAAATGAAGTATCGATCGTGGCTCACCAAAATATAAGTACCCTCATAGTGATTCAATGCTTCTGCAAGTAATTCAACAGAATGCATATCCAGGTGGTTGGTCGGTTCATCGAGCATCATAAAATTGGCACGGCTGACAATGGTTTTGGCAAGTGCAACCCGAGCTTTTTCTCCTCCACTCAATACTTTAATTCGCTTGTCAACAGCGTCACCACTGAATAAAAAAGAGCCCAATAAACTTCTCAATTCCAGGTCGGTCTTCTTACTGCCGCACATTTGCAGTTCCTCCAACACAGTATGTTGCAGATTCAGCGCTTCCAACTGGTGTTGCGCATAAAAACTTTCTTCTACATTGTGCCCCCAGATGCGTTCTCCCTCAAATGATTCAATACCTGCTATCACACGCAATAAAGTAGATTTACCTTTTCCATTAGCGCCAATTAATGCAATTTTATCTCCTCGCTCGATTTCAGCTGCAGCATTTTGCACAATCTCAATGGCTCCATACCGCTTGGTGATATCTTTTAATTGAACCAGAACTTTACCGGGAACATTTTCTACCTGAAAATTGATTCTTATGTCCGGGCGCTCCAGCTTAACATCTTCTATGAGTTCCAGTTTATCCAATCGTTTCTGCACACTCTGTGCCTGTGCAGCCTTACTAGCTTTGGCCTTGAAGCGTTCGATGAACCTTTCCTGCTGCCTGATAAAATCCTGCTGGTTCTCGTAAGCTTTTTGTTGCATCTCAATCCTGATGGCCTTTTCCTCTTCATACTGGTTATAATTACCGGTATAAATATGTAATTGTTGCTGATAGAGTTCTACAATTTTATTGACCATGCGGTTGAGGAAAAATTTATCGTGGCTGACAATTACCACACTTCCTTTATAATGCAACAAATATCTTTCCAACCACTCGATAGATGGTAAGTCCAGGTGGTTGGTCGGTTCGTCCAACAACAAAACATCGGGTTGCTGTAAAATCATTTTCGCCAGTAGAACCCGCATGCGCCAACCTCCGCTGAATTCCTGGTAAGGTCGAAGCAGGTCTTCATTGCTAAAACCCAGTCCGTGCAAAACTTCTTCTGCTTTATGGTGAATCTGGTATCCATCGAGCACATCCATCTCGTGAAGAGCATCAGTATATCTGATGAGCATTTCCTCGTTTTCCGGATTTTTTTCCAACTGAATTCCTAACTCCTCAATTTCCTTTTCAAGCTCCATCACGCGCTCAAATGCACTTAAAGCCACGCGGGTGATAGAATCAGTTGTTTGAAAACTAAGCAAATCCTGGTGCAGATATCCTAGTGTTGTATCCTTACTTTTTTCAACCGTACCGGCTGATGGACTGTATTCGCCCACCAGTACTTTGAGCAGGGTAGACTTGCCCGTTCCATTGTATCCTACCAGTCCGATTCTCTCTCCGGGTTGAATATGCCAGGTGGCATCTTCCACAATTTTCCTCGCCCCGAATTCAAAGGTTAAATTTTGTAACCCGATTAACATACCCTCAATTTTGGCTGCAAAGGTAATCAGTTCAGGGGCTTTATTGAATTCATTGTAATTTTAATCATGAAATACTTGTGTTTAGGAACCATTTTGATTGTCCTATTAGGGTGTAATACCCCATCTGATCGAACGATACCTGCGGATTCATTAGATCAGGTTGCTGTGTCTGCTAGTTCTGCTCCGGTAACCAGAATCATGACTCAATTACTATCAGATTATCTTCAGATGAAGTCCTTTTTCGCTGACCCAACAGATACCCTACAAATAAAGCAGCATGCCCAAGAAATGATTGTTTGGGCTGACAGTCTTGGACATGTATCGGGCACTATTCCGGCACCTCTGGGAGATAGTCTGCAAATTATGTCAATGGCTATTTCGGCTGAATTGATTGGGCTCTTGGGCGAGGTTGACAAAAAAGGGATGGCTGCTTCTTTTCAACTTACCGGCTTACAGTTATATGATCTTCTCCGTGCTATGCAATACAGGGGCAGAAAAATTTATCTATTTCAATCTTTTAGGGGTGGGGAAGGAGAGGCCGGTTGGCTGGATATCACACCTGTTTCAACACATCCATTTTTAGCATCGGGGGAACAAGAAAAGGCAATTGATTCTTTACCGATACGATAAAATCTATTTTTTTGGCTGGTAATCGATGATTACTTTGGCATTCTTCTTTTCATTGGAAGAAAGGAAAATTTCAACCCGTTGTCTTCCGATTGGGGTCACAACCATGAGTGCTGTATTGGGTGGAATGTCACCCAGATTTTCAGCGACCACTACAATTTCGTGGTGTGTCTCACCAGCATCTGATTTGATGGTAAATGTGATAGGGGTGAAATTCAATCTTTGAGACGCTGCAACTAACCGATTGTTATAATAAACCGAAATGGTATCATTATCGATAGTACCATTATCATAAAGGTCTATCCGTATCTCTTGCTTATCCGTTATAATTGTTTTGACTAAATCATTTTCTCTTTCCACCAATACCCTTGGAACTGGTTGTTTGTTGACCGGTTTTTCCATTTCGGTGTTAAGGTCATTTCGCTTAGCCAGATCTGTTTTATCGGATGAAGATTTCAGTGGCTCTTCAACAATTGTTCCGGTTTTAGTGGATTCAGGAACTACCGGCAGTTTATTAGAAACTATTGGTGAAGGATCGGTGGGAGCACCGGTAACCGGATTTTTTTTATTCGATGATGCTGTAGGTAATTTAACAGGATTGTTAGGAGCGCGGAGGGGGGTGCCAGTTTCATTCTTCTTTTTAAAAG
>JBJTJJ010000225.1:0-2231 GCA_046095445.1 Sediminibacterium sp. | reverse complement strand
TACCCCTTCCGTATGTTGCCACCACCAGATCCCTGAAATGCGGTTGAATATCGATGTGGTAAACAGGTGCAGGCGGAAGATTTCTCTTTAGTGGTGTCCAGTTCTTTCCATCATTACCGCTCACCAACAAACCATTGTCTGTTCCTGCAAACAACAACCCTTTTTGTCCCGGATCTTCCTGAATAAAATGAACGAAACTGTTGTTGTGTCTGGGCAGATCACCGGTTACTGACTGCCATGTTTTTCCAAAGTCTGTTGTTTTAAAAATAAACGGATCATTGTTGCCTTCGAACTGAAAATGAATACTGACATAAGCTGTAGCAGCATCAAATGCCGATGCACATATATTGCTGATGGTTCCGTAAGGAGGAAGTTGTGGAATATGCTTACTTACCAATGTCCATTTTTTTCCGTTATCTCTTGTCACGTAAATCTGTCCATCATTGCTGCCAGTCCATAACACCCCTTGTTGAACCGGCGATTCTTCCAAAGCATACAATGTACAGCCATCGAATGTCATGAGGTTATCATTGGCGATGCCACCAGAATGTTGCTGGCGTGTTTTGTCATTGGTGGTGAGGTCCGGACTAATCCTTGTCCAGGAACGACCGGCAGTAGTAGTTGTATGCACGAACTGACTTCCTACATACACAACTCCTTTTTGATGTTTGGATAAGACCATCGGAAAATTCCAATGCCAGCGATAGGGAACATTAGCAGGTGCCCAGCCATAACCTGTAAGTGGCCATACGCGAACGTCATGCGACAATCCTGTTCTCAAATCAGTTACATCCAATCCTCCATCATAACATCCCGACCAAATGATGTTCTGGTCAAAAGGATCTGCTTGTGCAAAGCCGCTTTCGCAGCCCCCCACTTTTTTCCAGTTGCCCAATGGAATACTTCCTTCCCGGCTGATCGATGCTGTGTGATAAGAATAGCCGTCTTGTCGGTTGCCCATGATGTTATAGGGTATAGCATTATCGGAAGAAACATGGTACATCTGTGCGATGGGCAGGTTGATGTTTTTCCATGTTTTACCGCCGTTCACACTCATGTTCATACAACCATCATGCGCTACCAGTATCCTGTTGGCATTGGTGGGGTCGAACCAAATATCGTGGTTGTCACCTCCGGGTTCGTAGGTGCCATTGCCATTGAAAGTTTTACCTCCATCTCTTGATTCCATGATGGTGACACTGATAGTGTAAAGTTTGTTTTCATCTTGCGGAGATACTCTTAGACGGGTATAATAGGGGCCTCGCTGCGCGAGGGAATGACTTTGATACATCCGCTGCCAGCTATCACCTCCATCAGCGGAACGATAAAGTGCCGGAATGGTATCTTCTACCAAAGCATAAATGACGCGGGGCAATCCGGCAGCATGGTCAACGGATGTTTTGCCAACCGGGTGTTCTCTTCCCCCTGGTAATCCGTTGCGCAAAGGTTGCCAGGTTTTTCCTCCATCCCTGGTCTGATACAAACCACTGCCGGGTCCACCACTTTTCAATTGCGAGGTCGTCATACTTACCTGCCACATAGCAGCAATCAGTTCATCCGGTCGCTGCGGATTGATCGATAAATCACTACAACCGGTCAACGAATCCACATATAAAACATGTGTCCATGTTTTACCTCCATCTGTTGTTTTAAATACTCCTCTCTCTTGTTGCGGAGCATGGGTTCCACCCAATGCAGCTACGTAAACGGTATTGGTATCAGTGGGATGTATAATTACCTTGCTAATGCGAAGGGTCGCAGATAAGCCCATGTGTTGCCAGGTTTTTCCTGCATTGGTAGATTTATATACACCATTGCCATTGGGATGTGCCGGCCGAATGATGAAGGTTTCACCCGTTCCTGCCCAAACATGGCGGGGATTAGATCCTGACACTGCCAATGCACCGATGGCGGCATTGTCCATTTCATCAAAAACAGGTTGCCAGTGAAATCCTCCATCGCTGGTTTTAAAAATTCCTCCTGAGGCAGCGCCTACATAAGCAACTTGTGGGTTGCCTGCTTCCCCTGCCACAGCTATTGTTCTGTTACCATCCGGCCCTACATACCTGAAACGCAGAGATTGAAAAGGATAGGGGGAATTGCTTTGTGCGATAGTTCCAACACATAAAAAATTACCACTGACCAGCGTCAGCAAACTAAATAAATACCATTTTTTCATGGGAAAGAGTTGGCTTGAATAAATTAAATTAAAGCATAATGTATAAATATAC
>JBJTJJ010000224.1:0-2182 GCA_046095445.1 Sediminibacterium sp. | reverse complement strand
CCGTTTCCCCCCGGGCACTACCCCTGTTGACAGAAGCTGAAACGGTAACGTTCCCGAGGGACTTCACGTTCAAGTCCATGATCACATCAAGTTGGGTATCATCACCTGCCACCACATCATCAATCACCTTCTTTTGGTAACCCACATAGGAGAAACTCACAGTATATTTTTTGCCTATTTCAGCAGGGAAAGAAAAACGACCTTCTACATCAGAACGCACCATTCCGGAGCCGGCGCCACTGATTTCGATGGAAACACCGGAGAGCACCTCATTTTTTTGGTTGGATATTTTTCCCGAAATCCTTGTCTTTTGAGCCCAAACGAAGGAAGAAAAAAGGGTGGCGATGAACAAAAAAAGCAGGCGAGATTTCACTGGTGTATGATTTTGGTTGCGAAGCTATCGGCACCATGTAAAGGAATTGTTAAGCCCAGATTAAGCAATCATTAATTTGGAATGCGTAAACAATAATCATCATGTCTATGTATATGCAAATCTTGATTTTACATTAATTTCTTGTTATCCCTCGGAAATATTGATATCTTCAAAAGACAAAATCTGCCCCATGGATACCCATCTGCACCACACCCATTTGCATCCGCATACAGAGCATCATATGAAGGGTTCGGAGACCCTGACCGATATTGTGATTGGCATGTCAGACGGACTCACTGTGCCATTTGCCCTGGCGGCGGGATTGAGTGGTGCGATTAAAGATGTAAACCTGATTGTGATTGCAGGGTTGGCAGAGATTGCTGCCGGTTCGATTGCTATGGTATTAGGAGGTTACCTGGCGGGAAAGACGGAGCAGGACCATTATGCCAGTGAGTTGCGCCGGGAGTATGATGAAATTGAAAGGTTACCGCATGTGGAAAGGGAGGAGGTGCGGGAGTTTTTTGAGGGATTGGGTTTGAGCCGGGAGGTGCAGGAGAAGGCGACGGATGAGTTGATCAGGGACAAAGACCGCTGGGCGGATTTCATGATGAAGTATGAGTTGGGCTTGGAGAAGCCGGATCCAAAGCGAGCGTTGAAGAGTGCTTTGAACATAGGTGTTTCCTATATTGTTGGAGGCATGATTCCGTTGAGTCCCTATTTTATGGTGGACGATGGCATTACCGGCCTGAAGTATTCAGCGGTGGTAACGTTGATTTGCCTGTTTATTTTCGGCTATTTCAAAAGTAAGTTAACGGGCACCTCACCGCTGGCAGGGGCGGTGCGGGTAATGATCATTGGTGCGATAGCCGCCAGTTGTGCATTTGGTATTGCTAAGTGGATTGAGGGGTAGTTTAAAAAGAATTACTTACTTTACCTTCTTAATTAATAATTCAACTTAAATAAATGAATGAGACGCTTTATGAAATTTTTGATCGTCACACGGGAGATGAGATATACAAGTGGGATCATTACTTTCGAATTTATGAACGACACTTAGCCAAATATAGGAATTCAAAGGAGCCAATCACGGTCCTAGAAATTGGTGTCCTTTATGGAGGCAGCTTACAAATGTGGCAAAATTATTTTGGAGAGAATGCCACTATAGTCGGAATTGATATATATAAAGAGTGCAAGAAATATGAAAAATACGGAATTAAAATTTGAATTGGCTCACAAGCAGATGAAGATTTTTTACATAAACTAGTGCAAGAGTTCCCAAAAATTGATGTAATTATAGATGATGGCAGTCATAGAGTTGTTCATCAAAAATTTACATTCAAATATTTATTTCCTCACTTAAATTTAGGGGGTGTTTATATTATTGAAGACACACACTCATCTTATTGGGTATCTTTTGGTGGAGGCCTAAAAAGAAATGGAACCTTGATTGAATTTTGCAAAGGCTTGATTGATAGTATTCATGCACGATATTCTGAGCAAAAATTATTCAAACCCGATTATTACACTGAATTCATTTCCGGGATACACTTTCACGATAGTATTCTTTGAATTGATAAAGAAAAAACGGCTATGCCCATAACTTTAAAAAGAGGGAGGCGCGATGAGAACAGATTAAGTATGTATGATGATCTAAAAAAATCATTTTTCTATAAGCTTGCTTTCAGTTCATTATTGAATTTCAACAAAATTCTTCAGTTTTTCCGAATACGGGGTTTTGTTTTAGATGGCTCACTGAATAAAAAGAACAAAAATTAAATTTGCTTTTTAGTATATAGGCATACTTACAAC
>JBJTJJ010000223.1:0-2879 GCA_046095445.1 Sediminibacterium sp. | reverse complement strand
ACTAAGTCGGGGCTCAACCATCGCATCAGTTCTTTCACTGAAGCCCACCTGATTGACATATGTATCGACTTTTACCAGATGTCTGGCAGCTTCCAGTTGAGGAATGATTTTTTTTCTTACTTCCAGCCGGTCTTCTCCCACAAACAGAATAGCAGCTTCGGACATAGTCCCATCGTCATTCATAGTATCGATTACTTCCAGTCCGTACTTGATACCCAGCTGATAATCGTTCATGTCATGGGCAGGGGTTACTTTCAATGCACCGGTACCAAAATCAGGTGTGACATAGTTATCCGCAATGATGGGTATTCGGCGGTTGATAAGGGGAACAAGTGCAGTTCGTCCAATCAGGTGCTGGTACCTCAAATCATCGGGGTGAACACAGACGGCAGTGTCTCCTAGAATGGTTTCAGGTCGAACGGTGGCAATGGTAATACCTGTTTTGGCGGCTTCATCATCACCTTCTATTCGATAATTCAGGTGAAATAATTTGCTGTTGACTTCCCGGTAGATAACTTCTTCATCGCTGAGTGCAGTTTGGGCCTTCACATCCCAGTTGATCATGCGTTTTCCCCGGTAGATATGTCCCTTGCGGCAGAGGTCGACGAAAACACCTATTACAGACTGGTAATAGGCATCGTCCATGGTGAAAGCCGTTCTGTTCCAATCCAGACTGCAACCCATTTTTTTCAACTGTTGCAGGATGATTCCTCCATATTTTTCTTTCCATTCCCAGGCGTAGGACAGGAACTCTTCTCTGCTGAGGGAAGATTTTGCTATACCTCTTTCGCGTAACATAGCTACCACTTTTGCTTCCGTTGCAATGGAGGCGTGATCGGTTCCCGGCACCCAGCAGGCATTATACCCTGACATCCTTGCATGGCGAACTAAAATATCCTGGATGGTATTATTCAAACAATGTCCCATGTGCAATACGCCGGTCACATTGGGGGGAGGGATAACTATGGTATAAGATGGGCGATCATCGGGCTGGCTGTTGAAATATCCTTGCCTGATCCAATGTTCATACCATTTGGCTTCGGCTTCCGCCGGAATAAAATTTTTACTGAGTTCCATACTGCTTGGGCGGACAAATATCCTGACGATGTCACGGCCCAGCCGATGAATCCGGAAGTAATCCGGTTGCAAAAATAAGGAAAATGGTCACTGCTGCCTTAGAATCAGCGTGTCATGCGTTCAACGCCTGATTCCATCGGATTTAACAGGGAAAAATCTGCTGAAGGCAACGACGGCTGTTTGGACATACCGAGCGAAGCTTCCGTGCCGCCGTTAATTTGTATAGATTCTTTGATGGCTCGTCCGCTCATTTTCACATATTTCAGGCAAGCATTTTGTTGGCAAGAACCTAGAGCAATGATGACCAGTAGTGCGAGAAGGACTTTTTTCATACCTGTAAAATTATAGGTGTTTACAGTAATTGTAACGCAATATTACCCCGGATGTTACAACCTGCACCTAATTGGTCGTTAAATTATTGGAAATATTACAGACAGGACAGGAAAAAACACTCAGATACCTCAGCGATTGGGGGTGCAATGGGATAGGATGAGTACTTTTAGTTAGATAACCCATTGAGGTAGTCCAAAGCCCTGGCAAAATCAGCTTCTTTTTTGGGATTCAAGTTATTGGCAGTGAGGTAAGTTGACAACTCATTTTTCCGGCTTCCTGCTAATTCTTCTAAAGAAGATTTAGATAGTTTAACGGGGGTAGCGGATTTATTATTGGCAAGAAAATAGAACGATTGCTGTTCAATTGATTTATTATCATTATTGCCACTGCCGTAGGATTTTGTATCAACTAAAACCTTTCTGTTGTATTTGATAAGTTGTAACTTCCCTTCATTCAGCACCTGTACAAATATATTCGGATTAAACTGGTTGGAAATAAAACCATTCATGAAAAGCTTTCGTTGATCCGGTTGATCGAAATCGGTTTCGATATAATCGAGTTGATCTAAAAATTCGAAGGGTTGATTGTTATTCAAGTAAAGTGCTTTGTGTTCGTAGATGTCGAAGTTGACCATTAATCCAGTAATCAACTTACCCTTACTTATTTTTACTCGGGCAATATGCCAGTCTTCAAACAGGAGTGCGGTTCCGACAATATTGTCCCATTTCAGTTCGCGGTAAACTCTTCCGGGATTCACGGCATCAGCATAAAAGCCTTGTCCGGTAGCGGTCAATGAGAATAGAAGAGCAGCAATCAGGCTGGAATAAAATGTTTTCATAACGTCATTTGGTTATAAAAATGAAGAATGAGTTCATTATAGTTGCTCTACAAAAAGTAGCAATAAAAAAAAGACCACTATGAAGATAGTGGCCTTTTTAGTAGAAACAAAGTTAAACTTAGAATCGAATCTGATTAGAGCTGGCTGATTTGGATACCAATCTTATTCAATTCTGTAGCGGGTTTCACCAGACTATTGCCGGTTACTTCCAAAACCAGTAATACAGGTGTAGCGCTGGATACGCCGGGATTGATAATATTGATAACTGCTTCACCAAAACTGCTATTTGGTGGTATCACAATAGTACCAGGAATGGTAAAGTGAGTACCTGATACTGCAGTAGAGGCAGAGGTGATAACGCTATAATTCAGTGTTTGCTGAGTTGATTGCTGAGCACCAATCAGGTTAACACGGAAGCGGATGGTACCGCTGGCGCGGGTAATCAGTGGGTCGGTGGTAACTACCGGCATTCCATAAGGTGGAACACGGTTCAGAATTGGGTAAGTTACACCGGCACTCCTGGCATTCCAGGAAGCAGCATCGAATTCAACTTGTAATCCCTGTATTACATAGTTCTCCTGTTTGATACAGCCGGAAAAGCTAATGATGGCTGCAAAAAGGAGTATTGTAT
>JBJTJJ010000222.1:0-4794 GCA_046095445.1 Sediminibacterium sp. | reverse complement strand
CCTATGTACTACTGAGAATTTTTGTTTTTATTAAAAAATATTAATGCAAATGATTGTTAGTTTAATAATAGAATTGAAACATCGTTTACTTGTTAAAAAATTGCTATCAAAAATGATTAAAAATGTTAACTAAAAAAAACAGGAAAAACCCTTTTTTTACCGACTAAACACAATAAGCCTATTTTATACGTGATTTTCAATATATATCACATTATATTTTTTATTAATAATACAAAATTTTCTAAGAAAGGGGGTATTTCCCGATACTGCAGGCTGCATTTTTGATCTGTCTGCTATCATTATATAGGTAGACATCCAATCCATATCCTACAAAACAATTTCACTTAATTAAAGTTATTGTCATGAGAAACCAAGTCCTTTACTCCAACCAGATTGCACTAAATCCCCCCGGTGCTCGATTGGCCAAAGTAATTGAAATGAATTGGCACAACTGGGTTGTGCCTAATAAAGAGCACCGTATGCCCAAAACAAGGAAAGAAGAAATTGGTCGTATTTCAACACCTGTCAATCCACAGGTTGCTCGTCAACCCTATCTTCCTGTGCGCATGAATAGCAACCAGATCTCCCGCTTGCAGGAAATAGAAAACGGAATGGTGGTCTATAATATAGACGAGCAAACTTGCCAAAGGTTTACAGGTACTATGTGGCAGTCCATTTCACATTATCCCGGGGAGCGTCATTCAGGGGGCATTGTATTGGAGGTTAATGGGGACGGGGCTACCGGACTGATCACGACTATTTCCGGACAGAATACTACTGTTCAATGGAAAGATGCCTATCACAGCATAGAACTGCGGGAACTGACTTCAATTCCAGACATTATCTCTCAGCAGTGGGATCCAACCATTTTACGGGGTAATCACACTACTTATGCCATTCGCATGGCCAGTCATTACTGTGTAACAGCCAACGGACAGATGGTACGTGGCTGGAGAATACCTGTTCTAAGTGAGTTGCTATTGATGTTACAGGATAATTTACTGGGTAGTTCATTTAAAACCGGAACCGCCTGGGCATTTCAGGAATCTGATAAAATTAGCTGGTTGCATCTCACACCCGGTACAAGTCAGGAAATACATTCTTCAACCGATCAATACTTCGTTCGGCTCGTCAGACCGTTTTAATCGGGGAGGGTTTTCCCTGTAACTGCTGCAGAAATCTCCCGTATTCTGCATCGGTAAACAAACATTCCTCTTTTCATTTACTATCAACAACTCAAAAATCCACACAATTAATAGGTTGTGCTCACCCTCGTTATGCCTTGCCAGTAAAGCGTTTCAGTCATTTTTTACAATTATCTACTACAACTGTCAAGGAAATAATACCTGTGAGCACAGGGAATTTCACCAGTGAAATAGCGTGTTTTACCCGTTGCTTTACCCCTACCCTCCGAACTACTTTCACATCATCAAATGAAACTACAAGCTGAAAAGCGAAAACATAATAAAAATGAAAAACCAAACCGGCAACTACAGTAAAAGTCCACAAATGAGAAAGATACACAACGTTTGTGGTGCATTTACTACAACCAAAAAATTTAAGTGGACATTAAATAGATAAAAAGAACTATAGAACTGCCCCCTGACAATAACCAACTTTGTACCTACAATCAACAACCTATAAAAAACCATCCTATGTCAACCACTTATCTTACCACCAACCACAACAGTGCCGTTTACATGAACCGCACTAGTGCAGCCACTACAATGAGCAACAGACGTGATCAAGTAAATTCATCTTCAGCCCGTGAAGGAGTTAATGAAGGACTCCTCATGATCGGCGTTTTCTGCTTCCTGGTACCTACCATGTTCCTTTCTGCAGCATTGGGACTTAAATACCTGGAAATGAGTGACCTGATTGCCAATGGTCTCTATATCGCCGCTGCCGCCCTGGTTGCCCGTGTTGCAACTGCATTCATTATCAAAAACATGGCAGCTGAAAAAAATAGAAGTGAAGCTGCATGGATGACCCTTGCCGTAATTGCTCCTGCAGTATCTCTGATTCTGATGAGTTTCTTCGGAACAGTTGCTACAAAAGTGAAAGCAACAGAAGCAAGCGCCGAAAAAACCGCAACTACTACTATAAAAAATTATTCTACTGCACGTGAAATCCAAATGTCCCATCAGTCAAAAGCAATGTAATATATCCTATTGTTATCCTAGAAAAACCAGTAAATAAAAAGGGCTTCCGGTTGTGGGCCCTTTTTTTATTGCTACCTATCTCTCTTGCCATCATCAGTAGCATCATACAATAGAATCGAGTAATTCATTTATCTGGCACTTTTATTTTGTTACCCATTTTTTCTCCATAAATATCAGGGAGGGTTTTCCCTGTATCAGTGAAAGAAATCTCCTGAATTCAATATCCTTTACCAGAGGATCAATCACTGTTTTCGTCAAAATAAAACTCAGTAATTGTAAAATAACAAAAGCTGAAACTAGCTGAAACCCTTTACAGCAACGGGTTTTAATCCCACTATACATAACAGCACTACAGCTGTCAGGAAAAAACTACAAATAAGTACAGGTAATTTCCCCGAAGTATTTGAGTGTTTTACCCGTTGTTTCACCCCTGCTCTCCGGACTACTTTTACATCATCAAATTAATACAACGGCTGAAAAGCAGAAAAGATAATAAAGATGAAAAACCAAACCAGTAACAACAGTAAAGGCCCTCAAACGAAAACCATCCAAATCGTTTGTGGGGCTTTTACAACCAACCAGAAAATAGATTCCACCAGCAATCAATAAATAAAAATAAACTACTAAAAAACATTTCAATTCATCAACAACATATTCATCCTATAAAAACCTAAACTATGTCAACCACTTATCTACCTGCGAAAAACTATGTTGCTGCTTTCTACCTGACGAGTGCGTATGCAACCAACAGAAACCAAGCTGCTCGTCGCCAGGCCCCCGCAACTTCCTCTACAAGAGGGATTGATGAGGGTTTATTAATGGTAGGCGTTTTCTGCTTCTTGATTCCGACCATGTTTGCTGCTGCATCTTTGGGCCTTAAGTATCTTGAAATGAGTGACCTGGTTGCCAATGGCCTTTACATAGCCGTTGCTGCACTGATTGCTCGTATCGGTACTGCCTTCATCATGAAAAATATGGCTGCTGAAAAAAATAGAAGCCAGGCTGTTTGGATGACTATAGCAATGATTGCTCCTTCCGTATCTCTGATTCTGATGAGCTTTTTCGGAACCATTGCAAAAATGGAAAAAACAGCTACCCCATCAACTCAAAAAACTCAAACTGCTACTATTAAAAAGTACAATCGTGCCCGTGAAATACAGATGCACCGAACATCACAGGCCATTTAAAATCCATCTTCGCTATCCTATCAATCCCTGCAAAGGGGAAGGGGCCTCGGATGAGGCCTTTTTTCATTGTATGTAGAGCACTTAATTGTTTGTCTAAAAAAAGTGGTAAACATGTCCTCCAAAATTGTTTACCATGAAAAAATGTTTTTTTCTCTTAATCGGTGTTGTAACCTATTCCCTGGTTCAAGCACAACTCAGCTTACCCAAGGTAGCAGGGGTACCACTAAAATCAGCTTCGTCGTCTCTGGGAAATTTTATAGCCCCTCCTGCTCTCGGGGATATTGCAGGTACCTCAGGCAAAGTCGTGAACCAACTTACCAGTCAGTTAGGTCTCCCCGCTTCTCAGGCAGGACCCCTCAACAATGTAGTTAGTGGCTTTCTCAAACAGAAACAAGGCATCATGGGCCTAGCCGGCAGTCAACCTGCTGCCTACCTGAGTAAATTGGCTCCTATGCAAAAAGGACTTTTTGGTCAGATGAAAGGCATCATGGGTGCAGCGGCTTTCAGCAAATTTCTGGGTATGAAACCCAAAGGTTCAGCAGTTGCCGGGAATGTGCTCAGCAACTTATTTTTTTAACCCGCGCCCCTTCAATCTCTTGGAAAGCTGCTCCAAAAGAGCGGCTTTTTTTACTGCTTTTCCAAGAATATCTATACAAAAAAGGACTTAACAATTAATTCATACCATAGCTACTTTTCAAATGTAAAATTTCTAGTAAATTTTCTCATGAAAAGTCGTTTCTCAACGTACTTAAGGCAAACGTCACAGTCCCTCTTCAATAGTTGGCTGGAAAATAGCGGTCGTCCATCCGAGACCGGATTGCACGATCTGCGCGTGCTGCTTAAAAAAACAAGGTTCTGTCAGCATTTCCTTTGTTGGGTTTATGGGAAATCAGCATTGGGAAAACTCCCAGAACACACACGCTTGGTTTTTCGACAATCGGGAATGGTTCGGGAATTGCAATCAACCAGAAATTGGCTAATTGCTGAAAAAATTGATTTGTTAGATGTAATGAAATGCAACGATACTATTATACAGGAACAAATGATTCTGCTGCAACATACCTTATTTGAGCATCATACCAATGTGAGCAAAGGAATAAAAAAAGCAGAGCAATTGGCAGAAAAAACACATCCTATCCTTTCTGATCAATATTGGCAGCAATTGAATTCTGGCTTGAAAAAGCAATTGAAAAAAATTAAAAAGAAAGAGTGGCACGAATTGAGAAAACAGATTAAAAAATGGACTTATGCCCTGAATTCTCTGCAAGAAGTTAAAGCTCCGGGGAAACAATTGGTGCAAGCCATTCAAAAACTTGAAAAAAGTTTTGGAGACTGTCATGAATGCTGGATGATCAGTATACGATTAGAAGAAAAAGAACCAAGTGATACAGACTCACTTGCTTTCAGGACACAGTATGCTTTGGCAACTACGCGCAGACAAGAAC
>JBJTJJ010000221.1:0-2357 GCA_046095445.1 Sediminibacterium sp. | reverse complement strand
GTCCAACACAAGACCAGACGAGATTAAATAGAAAACATGGCTAATAAGAGAGATTATTACGACATATTGGGTGTTTCAAAATCTGCCTCTGCGGAAGAGATTAAAAAGGCTTACCGCAAAGTGGCCATGCAATACCATCCGGATAGAAATCCCGGTAACAAGGAAGCCGAAGACAAGTTCAAGGAAGCTGCTGAGGCTTACGAGGTATTAAGTGATACCGATAAAAAGTCAAAATATGATCGCTATGGTCATGCCGCTTTCGGTCCGGGTACCCAGGGTGGTGGTTTTGGCAATATGAACACCGAAGATATTTTTAGCCACTTCAGTGATATTTTCGGCGGGGATGATGTATTCAGCAGTTTCTTTGGAGGCGGCGGTGGTGGTGGCCGGCGTGGATCAGGGGGTGGAAGAGCCAGGGGTCAGCGGGGAAGTAATCTTCGCATTAAGATGAAACTTAACTACGAGGAAATCGCCAAGGGCGTGACGAAGAATGTAAAGGTGAAGAAATATGTTACCTGTAATACCTGCAGTGGAAGTGGCGCAAAGGATAAAAATAGTTTACAAAATTGTAGTACCTGCCAGGGCACCGGTCAGGTAAGAAAAGTCACCAATACTTTCCTCGGGCAAATGCAAACCGTTGCTACTTGTCCTACCTGCAATGGCGAGGGTTCCACTGTAACGGCAAAATGTGGCGGCTGCAAGGGAGAAGGACGTGTATATGGTGAGGAAACTATCTCCATAGATATTCCGGCGGGAGTTCAGGAAAACATGCAATTAAGCATGAGTGGGAAAGGTAATGCAGGCGAGAGAGGGGGTGCTCCCGGCGACTTAATTATTCAAATTGAGGAGGAACCACATCCACAACTGCACAGAGATGGTTTAAATGTAGCGTTTGATCTTTATATTTCAATTCCGGATGCTGCTTTTGGGACACAGGTTGAAGTACCTACTATTGATGGAAGGGCAAAGATTAAAATACCTGCAGGTACACAAAGTGGCAAAATTTTTCGATTAAAAGGAAAGGGTTTTCCGGAAGTGCAGGGTTATGGTAGGGGAGATCAACTAATACAAGTGAGTGTCTGGACGCCTCAGCAATTATCAGCAGAAGAAAAAGCAATATTGGAAAAATTGAACCAGAGCGATAATTTCAAGCCCAATCCGGGTAAAGGGGACAAAAACTTTTTTGATCGGGTTAGGGAAGCTTTTCAATAACACGTTCACTTGTCTTTTCCAGCACCATTACCTGAAAAGTACTGTGAATCCAGCGAGGTGCGGATGTAGAAGTGGTTGGTTTTACCGCTGGTTTTACAGGCGCATATTGATCGGCTCCCGGCACGTACAAGGAGGAAGTTGTTTCATCAAAGGCAATACTATTAGATCCTTTTTTAGTCGGAATATTTTCCACCAAAGTATAATCATTCGGTGCCAATTGACTGATAACTGATAAACTTCCGTCCCCATTAGCAACAAAAATTAGACGATTAATGGGATCAAAGATGATTCCATCAGGATTGTCACCAATAGCCAATGAGTCAACTATCTTGGTAGTATTGATATCAATAATAACCAGCATCTTATTGCAGACAGAAAATAGTCGTTGATACCTTGTATCTATGGCCATTCCTGCGGGTGATTTACCCGTACCGAGACTCCAATGCATCTCCACCTCATACGTACTCATCCTAATCCAAACAACTTCTCTCTTATCTGCCAGGTGAACATATAAATTTCCATTACCATCACTGACCATTCCAGTAACACGATTACCTCCCAGGGGCACAGTAGCTTGAACTTTATCAACCTGTGGATCTATGATAGATATACTTCCTTCTTTTTGATTACTCACAACAATCTTACTGGAAAAAACATCATAAATGATCCAGTCTGGACTTAAACCAACTGGGATATCCTTCACATATCGGTCGCTACGTAGATCAAAAACAGTAACTGAATTGGACTGGCTATTGGTGGTATATCCTTTTCCAAATTTGGGTGCCAGTGCCACACTTTTTACACCCGGGGTATTACGGATTATGCCAAGTGAATCACCGGTGTTTTTATGCACAATACTCACCTGATTACCATGAGTGATGTACAATTTATTCGATAAGGGATTAACAGTTGGGTACTTCCATTCTCCCTTGTAGGGAATGTAAAATACCGTATCAATGGAGTATGTTGTCTGAGCCGACAGCGTTGAAAAAACGGAAAGTAATGATGGAATCAGAAGCGCAGGGAGTAATCTTTTCCTAACTATTGTTAGGAAAAAAGATACCCTCAACAAACGATATGTCATTACGCCATCCAAGAATGCTCCGTATAAGATACAAATTACTGAAAATTAGTAACTATTAAGG
>JBJTJJ010000220.1:0-1689 GCA_046095445.1 Sediminibacterium sp. | reverse complement strand
CAACTACATGTCCATTAGAATCTAGCGATTTCTTAACGGGTGTTTGCACAACTACCATTTCTTCTGTTGAAGTGTTGCCGGCGGGTGTTGGAGCAACCCGCTTAATGCTGGCATCAAGTAAACGGAGGAAGGGCTTACCCTGATTATAAGTGAATTCAAACTTTCCGGTTAGATCATCATTCAAGGAATATCCATACAGAGCCAGGAGCTTATTTTTTTCTTTATCCAGGTTACGAATGGTATCAAAATAGCCCGCACCAAAGTTGCGCAACAGTTGAAGGAAGACGATATTTTTATGTAAACAGAGTGGGTGTGACTTCTCTGATTTGCAATTACAACTGGTATCAAAATTGCGCTCCTCGTTTTTCTTGATCAATACCTGATAGGAAACCCCTTCCCAGTCTACCCTTGCTTTAACACATTCATCTTTTGCTTCGAGTACATGTGCTCTTCCGGTTCGGAGAAAATCTTCTGCTGTTTCAAAGTTGGAGGGAGATGAGAAAAGACGAATCATCTTTAAATCCAACTGTTTCATTTTTACTACTGTGTGCCGCTGATCATATTCTAGTTCCTGATCACCCAACATATTTTTATCTAGCAGGTCTTGCAGATAAAACAGTGCGCCGGCTTTGTGTCGACAGATCTCAGATAGATTGTAAGGACAGGTGCAACGTAGCGTTAGTGAAGCGGGATCCTTGTATTTGTAAATATGAATTTTATAGTACGTAGTGTAGCCGTCATCTTTTACCCGCATCACCACATGTCCTGAGAGATCATCATATTCCACTAACTCAATATTCCCAAGGGCATGGATTCGCTTGCCACGGCGAATCACTTCATCGGTGCCATTGTTGTGGATATGTTTGATGAGATAGGGTAATGCCATAATTCACAGATGTTGCTGAGTTTTCGCCACATCCGGAGGAAAAAACAGGTCCGGATTTTCAAAAAAGGCAAGTTGCAAAAGTAACGAAAAGCAGCAGGCTTTCCCAATGACATTCGGTCTTTTGGGCCCGGGTCGATGATTATTTAACAATTTGTGGAAAACTAACTGCGCATTCCGTAACACTGCTCCACAAATACTGATTGGACTTACCGGTAAAAATCAAGTTCAACTGATTGATTGGCAAAGCGGATATTCCAACTTGTAGCACGATCAATACTTCGCCAATTGATTCTGGATGCATTGTTTAGGACAAAAATAGTGCCCGGAAATAATTTTCAGATTACCCGTGAACGAGCAATTCCCCGTTTTTATAGCGCGGTAAAACATCGGCCACATCTTCGGAGATGCAATATAAAAGGTCTTTTTCTAATCCGTATGAGGAAAGCCTATGCCAGTGGGTAGTTTGACGTACCAGGGATGGCAGGTCATCGCGGTGTTGCAGGTAAAGATTTTCTGCCATCATGCTGCTGTCACAATGAACGGTAAAATGTTCTTTGATGCGATGAATCACTGCTCCGGCAAAAAGTGCGTCCTCAATATTTACCCTGTCTTTCCAGGCGGAACAACCCAGAAATACGGGCAGGTCCTGTTGGGTCAGATAATTACAAACAGACGTCAGATTGGGAAATGAACCGGTAATTACATCAGCCGCCCCATTTTGAAGCGATTGATGCAGCAATCGGGTACCATTGGTAGTTGTTAATACCAGCGTCTTGTTCCCAATAAAAGACCTTGGATATTCC
>JBJTJJ010000219.1:0-2862 GCA_046095445.1 Sediminibacterium sp. | reverse complement strand
GTTTAAAGTCCCTGTCGCTATGTTAGTCAGTACTGCTGTCATATTTGTTTTGGTCTGTCGCTTAAAGGTTGCACTGTCGCCCATAGGGTTTCTGCCAACTTCCTTATACCCGCTACTAAATAGCGTATATACATCCAAAATGGGTCGACATGCGCATCTTTGTAGCTTAGTATTCAAATGTAATTAATTTATTATGGATTGTGAAAAATGACTTTTTATCTTTCGAAGTTCCCTGGGTACCATCTCTGTTTCCTAAGTAAAACATTCAACTATTATTGAAAACATGCGAACCCCCTCCCAATCCCCCAAAAAGTTCGAACTCGTGGCAGTCATCCCGACATGAAAACCCTGCACTGAAGTGCGGGGTTTTTCGTCACTGCAGGGTCTTTCTTACGGCTTGCGCGTAAGAAGACCCTGCAGAAAAAACAAACATGTTAGCGGGATTAAAATTTTCTTCTCCGAAAAGTCTCCTTACGCGCAAGCGGTAAGGATGACACTCATCTTAAAAAAGGCAGATCTCTTCTCCGAAAAGTCTCTCCGACACAGGAGGAGGACTTTGCGGCTTGGAAGAGAAATATTCCTTTTTAATAACTAATCACAGATATAATCGAATCCGGCAGAAGCTGCGAAAGAAGCTCATATCGTTTTAGTAAATCAAACCAAAGACTAATAGCCAAAGACCAAAGACCTCGACCAAAGACCATTGACAATGATCAATCACTTTTTTATCAGTGAAATCCGTAGAGTGATAATTCTCATTCATGCCGCAAAGTCCTCCAACGCTAAAGGTTGGAGAGACCCTTCGGAGAAAAAAAAAATCCTCCATCCTCCTTTTTCGCACAGTCGATTCCGTAGAAAAACGGTATTCCTATCCGTGTTTTTTACACGGAAACTGATTATCAATTATTTGTTCTGAGTCCCGCCGCGGCGGCCCTTTCACCATCTTCCGGTCAGTGTTTTCCGCAACTAATTTGTCGGCGTTAACAACCATTTTTTCAAACGAAAACACATCGTATGCACATCAAAAACTCCCTGCAGCTATTGCTGCCAATGCTCGTTTGTTGCCTGCTGGCATGCAGCAAAAACGAAACACCCGCACCCGACACCAACCAACTGGTGCAGTCCGTCGCGGGTGACAAGTCCATTAACGGCATCATCAGCGCCTCAGCCGCCAACGAGCTGCAGTCCGCCTTCATCCGCCAGGAGGGCGCCGAAGCTACCCGTATGGTGAAGATCTCCGTGAAAGACCTGCTCAACTTCCTCCACAGCCAGCACACCAATGCCCTCACCGACTCTATCGGCATCCATACGGGCATTTATACGGAGGCCACCACACCGGCAGACCGCCCTCAGTACCGCGGCCGTCTTACCATCTACTGCTCGGTCTTCACGCAGCAGCCCAATTCAACGCAGACTATGGGCAGCGGCGATAGCGGCAGCTTCCTGAACCATGGCATGCTCTATCCCTGATCATCTCTCTACCCCTGTTGTTGCATTCCATACGCACAGCAGGGGTATTTTCCTGTTTTCTCACCTAAGCTCCGGGCGTATTATTCACCCATGTATTATAGAAACAACACCCTACTTATTGTATGTTAAGTCCCACACCCATTTCGTCAGACGCCGATAAGCAGTCAGGACAGGAGGAATTGGCATTGCTGGCCCTGGCGCGGCAGTGGCTGGCGGCGGAGTTGCACGATGATGCCGGTCAGCAATTGCGGGTATTGCGCATGCAACTGCATATCCTGGCGTTGGAGCATCCTGCGATGGACTTACAGCCGTTGCGGGAGGGGCTTCATCGGTTGCAGGCATCCTTGCAGCAGTTGGCAGGGGAGGAGGAGCAGGCGGTTTTCGACCGGCAGCGTTTCGAGCAGCAGGTGCAGCGGCTTTTGCAGGAATTGCAGCTGGCCGGACTCACCGTGCGGCAGGAGGGCAGTTGGCCGATGAACTGGCAGCCGGGTGTGGAGGAGCTCTGGCAGTTGTATCGGATGTTGCAGGAGCTGGTACAGAATGTATTGGCGCATGCGGAGGCGGATCTGCTGGAGCTGACGATAGCGCAGGATGGCCGGTATTTGCGGATAGGGGTTCGCGACCGGGGTCGCGGAACGCCTGCGGCGGATGAAGAAACAGGAGCCCGAACGGGCATGGGCAGCAGGAATCTGCTGCACCGGGCGGAAGTGATAGGGGCGGAAATTCAGCGGCGACGCCACCGCGACGGAACTGAGGTGACCATTTTAATAACAATAAACCCAACAATCCTATGAAAGCAAAAATTGCTTTGGTGGATGACCACCTTTTGACCAGAGAAACCATGGCACAGGTAATTAACCGGTTCCAGCATTTTGAAGTAATCATGCAGGCCTCCGATGGGAAGGACTTCATCGAACAGATTAAAAAAGCGGAGGTATTGCCTGATATTGTAGTACTCGATCTGCTCCTGCCCCGCATGGACGGATTAGAGACTTCGCTGTGGTTACAGGAACACCGCAGACACATGTCGGTGTTGATTTGTACCATGTCTCGTAAGTATCCATTGTTTGTGCGCTTGTTGCAGTCGGGTGTGAAAGGTATTCTCACCAAGTACGATGACATTTCCGAGTTGGAGGCGGCATTGCAAATGTTGCGCCAGCGGAAGATGTACATCAACAAGAATGTAACGAGAGACATTTACAATGAGATCAGTGGAGACAGGGAGGGCGATCAGGTTTTTGAGCGCATTACCAAGTCTGAGTTTCGGTTCATGCGGCTTTGCTGTTCTGAGCTGACCTATCGGGGTATTGCCGATTACCTCAATGTGAGTCCGAGAACTGTCGATTCGTACCGGGACAGTCTGTTTGAAAAGCTGAATATCAGCAGCCGCAC
>JBJTJJ010000218.1:0-30246 GCA_046095445.1 Sediminibacterium sp. | reverse complement strand
GCGCGTGATGAGCAGGAGATCAAGAGCCGCCCCTGCACAAATCTCGCCAAAGAAAACCTGCTCGCCAGCCCGTCCGCCCAGGGTCATACAACTCTGATCATTGAGTTGCTCTGTATTATAGAGATATTGCTCTGTAGGCGTATATTGAGCATAGCCCAATGCTGCTGTACCACGAGGAACAATGGTCACTTTGAGCAATGGATAAGCGTGCTCGAGGAACCACCCGCACACCGCATGGCCTGCTTCATGATACGCAATCACTTCTTTTTCATGAGGGGCAATGATCTTATTCTTTTTTTCCAAACCACCAATTACGCGGTCAATAGCATCCTGAAAATCTATCATCTCTACGGAGGCCTTGCCCTTCCGTGCAGCAATCAAAGCTGCTTCATTGCATACGTTGGCAATATCAGCACCTGCAAATCCCGGCGTTAATTCGGCGAGACGATGCAGATCCAGGGTTTCAGAAGTTTTGATCGGCAATAAGTGTACCTTGAAAATCGTTTCACGGCCCTTCACATCCGGCTTATCGATGGAGATCTGACGATCGAATCTTCCGGGACGCAACAAAGCAGAATCCAATACATCGGGTCGGTTGGTCGCCGCAAGAATAATGATGCCGGTATCTCCACCAAAGCCATCCATTTCCACCAACAACTGGTTCAGGGTATTCTCGCGCTCATCATTGCTCATGATGGCATTTCTTCCGCGAGCCCGACCAATGGCATCGATTTCATCAATGAATATGATGCACGGTGCTTTTTCACGTGCCTGCTTGAACAAGTCACGAACACGGCTGGCACCAACACCTACAAACATTTCAACGAAGTCACTTCCACTCAGACTAAAGAAGGGCACCTGCGCTTCCCCAGCCATGGCTTTTGCGAGCAAGGTCTTACCGGTACCGGGAGGTCCTACCAGAAGCGCTCCTTTGGGAATTTTTCCTCCGAGGGAAGTATATTTTTTGGGATTCT
This sequence comes from Sediminibacterium sp., assembly GCA_046095445.1. Lineage (GTDB taxonomy): Bacteria > Bacteroidota > Bacteroidia > Chitinophagales > Chitinophagaceae > Sediminibacterium. Next base: position 29,272 of record JBJTJJ010000218.1, on the reverse strand, counting down.
TTAAGAAGTCCACTATCTCCATTACTTCCACCTTTGCTTCATCCAATCCTGCCACATCTGCGAATGTAATGTTGACCCGCGCTCCTTTATCGAATAAGGTAGCTTTTGATTTACCAATACTAAATATGCCGCCCGGGCCTCCGGCACCACCCTGGCCACCCATCTTGCGCATCATCAACACCCAAATAGCTACAAGCAGCAACAAAGAGAAGATGGTGTTGAATAAAGGACTTGTCCAGTCCTGATCTTCCACGATTCTTTCCGGCACCTCCGGAAGATTGTTCTTAGCAGTTGCATCTTTCATGTTTTCACGGAAAGATTTCCAATCCAACACCTGAAATTCAAACAGCGGCTCCTTAGCTTTTTCGCGGATTACTGTTTTTTTCAGTTTGGTAACGTAGTATTCTTTTTTCAGGCTATCGGGTTGAATAAAAACACGAACCCTGTCCTTATTTTTTACCAACTCAATCTTTTGCACATCCCCTTTTAGCAGCATTTCTTTCATGAACTCCTGCTCGGTAACGGTAATCAGGTCGGGAGAGAATCGACCCAAACTGGCAACCAGTAATAATACAGCTATGATACCATATATCACATATAAGTTAATCCTGGGTCCTCTTTTTTGTCCTTCCGGAGACCCTCCTTTCGGGGGTTTATTTTCTTGTTGCATATGCTTCGCCTTCTTTTGCTCTTTTGATAATTTTTTATTGCTCCCCGTGTTCCTGACCGGAAGCATCACTCCACATTTCTTCCAACTTATAAAACTTCCTTGACTCGGGATGCATCACATGCACTACCACATTCACATAATCAATCAGCACCCATTGTAGTTGTTGCCTTCCCTCCTGTTTGTAGGGGAATTCGCCACAATCCTTCTTCACCCTATCTTCCACTTCATCACAAATTGCTTTGATCTGAGTAGTACTGCTTGCCTCACAAACGATAAAAAAATCTGCCGCCGCTTCCGGAATTTTTCTCAGGTCCAGACTAACTATCTTATCGCCCTTTTTATCTTGAATGGCCCGCAGAATGGATTTAAAAATTTTTGATTGGCGGGTGAGGCGGTTGTTATTGTTTCTCTTGCGTCCCTGTAATACAGAAAGTGTTTCCAATAATTAAAAATTTTGTTCTACGAATTGGCTTCCCGGTCACGAAAAGGCAGGTTTTCAGTCAATCTGCCTCCCCAGTTTGTACCTTTACAAAAATACTACTTCTTTGTCACCCCTCGAAGTTAAAAGTCATATTGGCACGCCGTTCATCCATTTATCTGAAATAGATAGTACCAATAGGTATGCCAGAAACCAAATTGACGCAAATCTGGCTTCAGACGGAACCGCTTATTTTGCTGACTACCAAACCGAAGGCAAGGGGAGACATGAGCACTCCTGGGTAAGTGAACCGGGAAAAAACATCCTTCTGTCCATTGTATTACATACCGCCGGACGAAAAAATGAAGAAGCGGCTGCGCTCAACCGTCTGGTAGCACTGGCATGTTTTGATTTGTTCAATTCCTACACCCCAGTTGGAACTGTAATAAAATGGCCCAATGATCTTTACTGGGGTGACAGAAAGACAGGGGGAATACTGATTGAAAACATCTGGAGAGGATCTCAATGGAGCTGGTCAATAATCGGTATCGGTTTGAACGTCAACCAGATCAGCTTTCCCGAACAGGCAGTGCGCGCTACCTCTCTGCAATTGATTACCGGAAAAAAATACGATGTTATTCTGCTGGCGCAGGAACTTTGTGGGCGGTTGGAAAAAAGATTGCAGCAATGGAACAGCCAGGAGGAAATGTCAACACTTACTGAATACAATACCCATCTTTATAAAAGAACCGGACCAGTACATCTGGTGGCAGATGGGAAAAAAATAGCGGGAACTTCATTGGAAGTAACTGCTGCCGGCGAATTAAAAGTGTACAATTCCGTCGGAGATGTGATTACCCTCCGCGAGGCACAATGGATCGACTAAAATTACAGTATGGAAAAAATTCGGCTCACACAATATGCCACCGCAGCAGGCTGCGGATGCAAAATGGCTCCGGCAGCACTTGAAAAAATTTTACAGGATAATCGCACCGGCTCTGCATTTCAGTCCTTACTGGTTGGCAATGAAAGCAGTGATGATGCTGCCGTGTTCGACCTGGGAAATGGAAAAGGACTCATCAGTACCACCGATTTTTTTACGCCCATTGTAGATGACCCTTACTACTTTGGAAGAATTGCCGCTGCCAATGCTATCAGCGATGTATATGCCATGGGAGGAACGCCTCTACTTGCTCTTGCATTGCTTTCCTGGCCACTTGAAAAACTGGGGACCGATTCAGCCCGGGAAGTCTTACGAGGTGCACGTGATATTTGCGCCGAAGCAGGAATTCCACTGGCCGGAGGTCATAGCATAGACGGCGCAGAACCGGTTTTTGGCTTATCGGTGAACGGACAAGTAGCCTTGTCGAACCTGAAAAAAAATAATACTGCACAAGTAGGGGACCTGCTGCTACTAACCAAGCCTATTGGTGTAGGCATTTTATCTACTGCGCAGAAAAGAGACGCATTACAATCCGGTCAGGAAGATTTATTATACAAGCACCTGGGCGCCTTGAATAAATCGGGGGAAGCGCTCGGTGCCATTCCGGGCGTTCATGCCATGACTGATGTAACAGGATTTGGATTATTGGGTCACCTGATCGAAATGGCAGAAGGTAGCAACTGTGGTGCCATCCTTCATTATTCATCGGTTCCGGTTATTCAGGAAGCATTGGTTTACCTGAAAGACAGACTTGTTCCCGATGCCACCTATCGGAATTGGAATGCTTATCAAAGTAAAGTATCATTCGCTCCCGGCGTAAATGTGATGGAGGCTTTTTCACTTTTGCCCGATCCGCAAACCAATGGAGGTTTGTTGGTTGCAGTGGCTCCTGCATCTATTGATGCTGTGCAGGAGGTGTTGATAAAAGAAGGGCTTACCGCACACTGCACTCCTGTGGGGGAGATCACAACCCTTGGTGAAAAATGTATTCAGGTACTTCCATAAGCCGGAACACAAACCAAGATTATAAAATCAGGTTGCTCCAATTTTTGAGTTGATCAAATGGAAGCTCCGCCACTAATTGCACTTCTGAAATAGTTTTTGCCTGCTGACGAATCGTTTCCACTGCATTATCTATTGTTAAGTCGCCCCGAATTAACCAGAGAAAATCCATGTGCTTGAATTCCGGTAACAGGTACTCGCCATCATAATGATTGTGGTAGAGTAAATGGCGAAGAGGATTTCCAGGAGCATATGATTCGTAAACTGAAAAATAATAGGCGCGATCTTTTTTCTTTAGACTGATCTCGTATTCAGCCATCAATCTAAAGTTATATCCCAGCTGCTTATTCAATGCGAGACAAAACTGATAACATTTCAATGGAGCTGTAATGCCCAACAGGCAGCTATCTGCAAAAAAATCATCTTGCATGCCTTCAGTGTCGAGCTTCAGCTTCATGTCATTGATTTAGAATTGTACATCTACTACCTGCTCTTCCGAACCGCGCTTGTATCTCAATACAGTTTTATCCCCTTTTTTAAATTTACCCAGGGACTGCATATAAGTAGATACATCTACAAATTTATAATCTCCCAGCTGTAATAAAATATCTCCGGCCTTCAATCCTAACTTTTCAGCAAGTTTTCCCGGACTCACACCATCAAGTCGCATGCCGGTTCCGGTGTACCCATAATCAGGTATCACTCCCAAACTAACGCTAAATCCGCTGCTGCGGCCCATTTGCGGTTCCCGGGTCTTATTAAAAGGCAGCTTACCCTTGACGTCAGTTGCTTCAATAACCCGGTAAACGAAACGAACGATTTCCTCCTGCCCATTATAATTGATCTTCTCCCAATCATCGGTAGATTTATGATAATCTGTGTGACTCCCTGTGAATAAAAAGAGCACAGGAATGTCTTTTCTGTAAAAGCTCGCATGGTCGCTGGGCCCGCTTCCGGTACTGTCATAATGAGTAATCAGCGAGGCGGTTACAGTAGGAATTACTTCAGACCAAACAGGCGAAGTGCCATAACCGCCGATGGTTAACTTACGTGCAGTATCATAGCGGCCTACCATGTCCATGTTGATCATATAGTTCGGCTGTATCGCCATAGTTGGGTTTTCCAGCCAATATTTACTGCCCAGCAAACCGAGCTCTTCTCCGGAAAAATGTAGAAACAGATAGTTGTTGCCGGAAGGAGCTGATTTTTGCAGCATCCGCGCCAACTCAATAAGGGCGGCAGTTCCACTGGCATTGTCATCTGCACCATTGCGAATAACATATCCTGTATCCAATGCGTTTTTGTCTTCCCCATAACCCAGGTGATCATAATGTGCACCAAGTACTATAGTTGTGGATGACTTGTTGTCTATGAATGCCGCTACATTGCGGCCCTTTCTTTTTCGCTCGCTGATAGAAATCGTCAAATCAATATCAAGTGTTGCAGCCGGATCGTTGAAATAAACCGGTAACGCAGTTCGCGTGATATAGACGATGGGCAATGTTGCAGCAGTGCTGCTATCAAATTTATTATACTGTATATTGTCTGTGATAGAGGAATTGTTGTAGACCAACAAAGCTGTAGCTCCCTTCTGCGCAGCTTTAGAAGCCTGCTCACGCAGGGCAGCATTGATATCAAAATGAGGGTTACCGGTATTCGCTTCCAGCAATTCTTTAAGATCCCAGAACCAGGGCTCTCCCGACTCATGTAATGCCATAGCAGGTGAACCGGTAACTTTTGCCGAAGGACTGTATGCCAGTGGGAAAAAGTCCTTCATGAGTTGCAACTGCCTGCCACCAACTGCAAGGCGAGTAGCAGAATCCGGAAGTCGGCCTTCCTGAACAAAAAATTCCTGCACAAAGCCCTGTGAACCTGCAGGAGAAATTCCCATCTGCTTGTACTGCTCAATGATATATTGCATGGCTTTCTCCTCACCTGCAGTGCCCGTTCTTCTTCCCTCCAGCTGATCATCTGCCAGCCATCTTACATGATTTTGCAACAGTGTTATTCTTTCCACCCTGGCACGCTCATCTGCCTGGCGCTTTTTTTTCTTACTTTGAGCTCCTGCCAGCATCGGCAGTAAAAACAGTAGCCAACAATATTTTCTCATGCCGCAAAGGTAGTATAAGCATGAGTTGGAGTAAGAGAAAAATGGGTTAAACAACTCTAAAAAAACAAACCTATTCTCTTCCCGATATCGTAACATTAACCCGGTATTAGCAGCTACTTTTGCACAAATTCGGTCCGGCTTGAGTCATCAGCAGTTACATATTGCCCTGGTGGGTAATCCCAACAGCGGAAAATCATCGCTTTTCAATGCCCTTACAGGACTGAATCAGCAGGTTGGGAATTTCCCCGGGGTTACAGTAGATAAAATGGTGGGCACCTCCCGGCTGGGAAAAAATACAGAGGCGAGTATCATTGATCTGCCGGGAACCTATAGTTTATATCCACGCAGAGAAGACGAATGGGTGGCCTATAAGGTGTTGATGGGCGCTGACGCGGAAGTAAAGCCGGATCTCGTATTGTTGGTTGCCGACGCCAGTAACCTGAAAAGAAACCTGCTCTTTTGTAGCCAGATCATCGATTTGCGCCTGCCGGTAGTCATGGCATTGACCATGAATGATCTCGCCATCAAAAGAGATATTTATGTGGATGTAGCAGGATTGGCCGCTGCTTTACAAATACCCATTGTAGTAGTTAACCCCAGAAAAAATAAAGGACTCAGTGAATTAAAGAAAGTGCTCCTTGAAACAGCTTCCAACACATCAGAACGAATAGCACCCCCTTTTTATGATGCCGGCAAAATTGTTGGCGCACCTATCGAGGACGTGAAAAACACGGTACCCGGCATCAGTGATTACACTGCCCTGCATTTCCTGATTCACCATGAATCTTTAGAACTTCCTGCCCAACAACAACAAGCCATTGCAAGGATTGAAAAAGCACATGGCTTCAATCCGGCGAAAACACAGGCCGAAGAAATTGTCAACCGCTATGCACACATTCGGGAAGTGATGCAACAGCATGTAAAAGAACCGCATCCTGCAGAACAAAAAAAGTTTTCGGAAAAATTAGACAACATTCTGCTGCATCCTGTTTGGGGTTACCTGATTTTATTGGTCGTCTTGTTTGTTCTCTTTCAAAGTATCTTCTGGGTGGCACAGTATCCCATGGATTTTATTGAATGGGGATTTCAGCAAACGGGTAGCTGGTTGAACAATTATCTGCCCCCCTCCCTCGGGGGATGGAAAGACCTGCTGATCAATGGCGTATTGGCCGGACTCAGCGGTATCCTGGTTTTTGTTCCGCAGATCATGATTCTGTTCGGACTCATCACCATGCTGGAAGATTCAGGATACATGGCACGTATAGGTTTTTTAAGTGACCGCATGATGCGAAAAGCGGGACTGAATGGGAAAAGTGTCATGCCCATCATCAGCGGATTCGCCTGTGCTGTGCCCGCCATCATGTCGGCACGCAGTATTGAAAACAAAAAAGAAAGGTTACTCACCATCCTCGTAACGCCATTGGTAAGTTGCAGCGCAAGACTTCCTGTATACACCATACTCATCTCACTTGTGATTGATGACACCTATTATTTCGGTTTCCTGAGCTTGCAAGGGTTGGTGATGATGGGGTTGTACCTGGGTGGTTTTATAATGGCCCTGTTGATGAGTTATCTCCTCAAAAGCTTTATCCGAATCAAAGAAAAAAGTTTTTTCATACTGGAGCTTCCGATTTATCGTCCGCCCCGCTGGAAAAATGTTTTGATTACGATGATAGCCAAGGCAAGAATCTTCGTCACCGATGCCGGCCGCGTTATCATGCTCATCAGTCTGGTTCTTTGGTTTTTGTCCAGCTATGGTCCGGGAAACAAAATTGATGACCTCGAAACTAAATACACACAACTGATACAACAGCAGCCTCAACAAGAAGCTCAACTAACCAAACAGTGGTCAACGGAAAAGTTACAGCAATCTTATGCAGGTCAGTTGGGACAAGCAATCGAGCCCGTGATTGCTCCTCTTGGTTTTGATTGGAAAATAGGCATCGCACTCATTACCTCTTTCGCTGCGCGGGAAGTTTTTGTGGGAACCATGGCAACGCTTTATAGTGTTGAAGAAACGGATGACAGTTCATTGAGAGAAAAAATGGCGGCAGCCACCCACAGCAATGGAAGCAAGGTATATACATTGCCTGCTGCTTTTTCTCTGTTGATTTTTTATATGTTGGCAATGCAGTGTATGAGCACGCTGGCTGTTGCAAAGAGAGAGACTAAAAGTTGGAAGTGGCCCATGATACAACTGGGCTATATGACCGCGTTGGCCTATGGCATGAGTTGGCTGGTATTCCAACTCTTCAGTTAGTTATAATATTCCCAGAGATATTGACTGATGCGGCGCGTGAGCTCCCAGGCTTCGTTACCCGGCTCCCATGATTTGTCTAGATTGTTATTGGTGCAGATAGAAAACACATAGCTGCATTTCTTTCCGTTCACAAACAACAACTCGCTCCTGCTGGCGTCTACTGCTCCGCTTTTACTCGCAATGAATACATCTGCCGGCAGGCGCGAAATGGCCTCCTCATCCCAATAATTGCGACTCATCAGGCGCAACATTTTTTCGCTGGCAGCATAGCTGATCACCTCATGGCGAATAATTTTTTCCAGCAGTTGCCCCATCTCGCGGGGGGTGGTCTGCCCCCAACCCCATTTTTTTCTTTGCTCTGTTCTGCCGGCTGTTCTGCTATTGACCCGTGTATTGGGCAACCCTAAACTATCCATCAATTCATTGATTCGTGTACCTGTTCCGGCCAGCGTCTGCAACCAAAGACTCGCCGTGTTGTCGCTCATTGTAAGCATTAACATCATCACCTTGCTCAATTCAATTTTTTCATTGTTCTTGAAAGAGCCAAGAATATCCTCCCCTTCATATAAGAGCGAATCTTTGTATATCAATGGCTGATGATACTTCAGCGTGCTATCCTCGAGCTTGCGCATGATTCCCGTCAGGATAGGAATTTTCACCAGACTGGCTGTTGGAAAAACAGAGTCTGCCTGTATGGCAACTTGTTTGCCTGTTGTTAAGTCATGTACATAAATGCCGATGTCACCGCGAAATCCTGTGATCATCGATCTGAGTTCTTTTTCAAGGCGCTTGTCATTCTTTTGTGCACAAACAGAATAGATGCTTGTAAAAGCCAGCAAGAACAAGAAAATTTGTTTCATGTTGTAATTACGATTGGTCTACTAAGATACAAACAGACCCAGAACCTGCTTAGAAATAATTAACCACGCTGTGAAAGTGGGCGAAGGATGGGAGAGCGGCGCAAATAGGAGGCGTCGGGACTATAAATGAATAAACAGCTGCCTTCTTTTATGTGATTAATAATCGGACGGGTAAGCTGAGGAGGTATTGCGGGGCATCCCTGACTGCGTCCAATAAATCCGTGGCGTTCTGCAACTTGTTCGCTAACATAATTTGCACCGTGTACTACTATGCCACGATTCAGCGCATTGTCATTGATGCCGGACTCTTCCCCCTGCAAACGAAGAGAAGTGCCATGCTTGCCGCGATAGGTATCGCCGGTGATAAAAAATCCGAGACTGGATTGATTCGAATTGGCGCGGTTGGAAAACCGGGTAGGCAACTCTTCGCCGGAATTTCTGCCGTGTGAAACATATGTATTGAAAAGCAGCCGGCCCAATTCAAGATCTATCACGAACATTCTTTTCTGTCCGGAGGGGAGAGAAAAATCAAGTATAGAAAGAATATTGTCTTTTCTGATTTTGCCCTCCTTTAGCAATGCGTTCCATCCATTGAGCGCATAAACAAATGCTGATTTAGAAAGACCCAGTGCTCCGAGACCCAATTCTTCATACAAAGCAAGCTTTCCGGAGGGATCTTTTGGGTGAACGGAGGCCATATCACTTCCGCGGGTAGGAATAGCCGGAGGCAACAACAGAATAGCCAGCGTCAGCGCTATTGCGCTGATGACTATCCAGGGTTTCTTTTTCCAGCCGTTCTTATTCATTTTCCTTGAATTATTTCCGCCGACATGATAACCTTACAATGTTCTGTTCAGTTTGGGGGGATGGCAAAATTACGAAAATGTCCTGGCGGGAGGAAGGTAAAAACCCTCTTTATACAGGTTTTAACAAAAGGACCCGCATGAAAATGCAGGTCCGTCGATTGCTTACTACCATAAACCCAAAAACCAGAGGTCAAGGACGGAATCGAACCGCCATCCGGGGTTTTGCCGACCCCTACCTTGCCACTCGGCCACCTGACCCTACCATGTGCCGCTAAAAGGAACATGCCCATTCCGGAAATCAAAAATAGGGAAAAATTATTAGTCTACCTTTTTAATAGACTATTATTGTTTTAGTTGGCTGGAAAAGTTGCTAGCTGTCACTATGTATGTGCATAAAAAAGCTGCCGGCCCAACTGCGATTTGCCACCAATTCCTCTAACAAGCATGTAACTTGCGGGCATGGTGAATTATTTGTCGGGGCTGAATGAGCAACAAAAAGAGGCGGTACAACACATCAACGGTCCGCTGATGATCATAGCGGGTGCGGGCAGCGGAAAGACCAAGGTTTTGACTACGCGCATTGCACACTTGATGCACAATGGTGTCGATGCCTTTCACATACTGGCGCTGACCTTTACCAACAAAGCGGCGGCCGAAATGAAAGAGCGGATTGAAAAAATTCTCGGCAACAACGAAGCGCGCAATCTATATATAGGAACCTTTCATAGTGTTTTTGCGCGCATTCTGCGGGCGGAAGCCAGGCACCTGGGCTATCCTTCCAACTTTACTATTTACGATACTGAGGACAGTCGTTCTGTAATTAAAACTGTGATCCGCGAACTGGGACTTGACGATAAAGAATATAAGCCCGCTGCGGTGGGTAGTCGTATTTCCTGGGCGAAAAATGCGCTGATATACCCCGACATGTATGCCGAAGAGCCGGCTATTCAGCAAGAAGATGCCCGAGCAAGAAAGCCGGCTATTGCGCAGATTTATGCTGCTTATTGTGAGCGCTGTTTTCGTAACGGCGCTATGGATTTCGATGACCTGCTTTTAAAAATGTATGAGCTACTCAATAGCTTTCCCGATATCCTGCACAAATATCAACACAAGTTCCGCTATGTGCTCATCGACGAATACCAGGATACCAATCCGGTTCAATACCAAATTGCCAAACTATTAGCCGCGGTGCATGAAAACATTTGCGTAGTAGGTGATGATGCACAAAGTATTTATAGCTTCCGCGGAGCGACCATAGAAAATATTTTGCAATTCCGAAAAGATTATGATGATGTACGACTCATTAAATTGGAGCAGAATTATCGCAGCAGCGCGCACATCCTGGAAGTGGCCAACGAAGTGATCAAGAGAAACCAGGGACAGATCCAAAAAGAATTGTGGACGGAGAATATGTCAGGTGAATTGATTCGGCTAGTACGAACAATGACCGATAACGATGAGGGAAAAATGGTGGCAGATGCCATTCAGGAACAAAAATTACGGTATCATTTCAGTAACAACGATTTTGCCATCCTGTATCGTACCAATGCCCAAAGCCGCTCATTTGAAGAAAGTCTTCGGCGTATGGGTATTCCCTGTAAAATTTACGGCGGTGTCAGCTTCTATCAGCGCAAAGAAGTGAAAGATCTGCTGGCATATCTGCGGGTTACCGTAAATCCGTCTGATGAAGAATCATTGAAGCGAATCATTAACTATCCTGCTCGCGGCATTGGTAAGACTTCTGTTGAAAAAATGGTTATCCTTGCCAACGAGAACAAGATTACGCTTTTTGAAATCATGTCAAGGGCTGCTGAATTTGGATTCCGTGCGGGAACCCTGCAAAGCATCAGCAACTTTGTTACCATGATTCGTTATTTCCAAAGTATCCTTACCAGCAAAAATGCTTATGATGTTGCCAACCAGGTTGGTAAACACTCTGAGCTGGTCAAAGAGTTGTTCAATGACAAATCAGCTGAGGGACTCGACAGATACAACAACCTGCAGGAATTATTGAACTCAATCAAAGAATGGACGGAGAGTCCGTCGAATGACGATGGAGAGTTAGGTGATAAATCTTTGGGCTCCTACTTACAACAAATCGCCTTGCATACTGACGCGGATGATGACAACCAGCAATCAGATGTGGTGAAGCTGATGACCATACATGCTGCCAAGGGATTGGAATTCGAATGTGTTTTTGTAGGCGGTTTAGAGGAAAACCTTTTTCCGGGTATGATGAGCATTAATACACGCGAAGACCTGGAAGAAGAGCGCCGTTTATTCTATGTGGCTATTACGCGTGCCAAACAAAAATTATGGCTGAGTTATGCCAACACCCGTTACCGCTATGGTCAATTGGTACAAAATGATCCCAGTAGATTCATTGAAGAGATTCCTGAAAAATATCTTGACAAATCCTATTCGGGTGCCAACAGCAGGGCGATGGGTGGATGGAGTCCAAGTCGACCCACTTTCAACAGAAATGGTGGCTGGGGTGACTACAATGATCTGCCAACCAACCAGGGTGCCGGAGCCAGAAAAAAACCAGTGACCCCCTCATCACCCTCTTATATTACTCCTTCAGTCCCAAAAGTGGTAGAGCACCAGCCATCTGTCAACTTTACCCCTAGTGATACCTCCCGGCTGGAAGCAGGACAGGAAGTTGAGCACCAAAAGTTTGGTTTCGGAAAAGTCACCCGTATTGAGGGCTCGTCACACAATCCGGTCGCGACCATTATTTTTGAGAACAATGGAGAAAAAAAGATCATGCTGAACTACGCTAAACTACGGATTGTTACCGATCGGAGCTGATTTCCCTGCTTTACGAAATCCGAAAAAACGCCTCCGCCTGGCATTCAGTCAACCCTTTGGCCTTTTGATTTGTTTATCTTTGTATATCTTAATTTGAATAGTATGATTACTACCGGCAACCCTGTTATCAGCATTTATACCGAAATGACGCCGAATCCGGAGACCATGAAATTTGTTGCCAACAAATTATTATATCCGGGAAAGAGCATCGATTTTGCCGAAGAAAGTTTAGCCGCTCCTTCGCCTTTGGCCAAAGAATTGTTTGGGTTTCCCTTTGTGAAAAGCGTTTTCATCGCCAGCAACTTTGTTACCCTGACTAAAACTGCTGAAACCGAAGACTGGCAAGATGTGATTCCCGCTATCAAACAATTTCTGAAAGAATACCTGGAAAATGGTGGCGTTGTAGTTAATGAGGATGAGTTGGCTCAAATGCAGCCTGTTGGTGGCAACACGGTTCATGCAGATGATGATGACATTGTTAAGCGTGTAAAAGAGCTGTTGGAAAACTATGTGAAACCTGCTGTTGAAATGGATGGTGGAGCTATTCAGTTCAAGAGCTATGAAAATGGCGTTGTGAACCTCATGCTGCAGGGAAGTTGCAGTGGTTGTCCATCTTCTATGATTACCCTTAAAGCAGGTATTGAAGGAATGATGAAGCGGATGATTCCCGAAGTAAAAGAAGTGGTGGCTGAAGCTGAATAATCTTCCTTTTACCTCTATCGGTCTAAGCCCGCTCGCTTGTCATTACCCGAATTATATCAATCTTTTTACGAAGGCCTGATACATACAGGTCCCATCGAATTCATTGCAGTAATTGCCGGCATCGTAAGTGTTTGGTTCAGCAGAAAAGAAAGCATCTGGGTTTATCCTACCGGCCTGGTCAATACCATACTCTATGTTTATCTAAGCATCAAAAGTCACTTATTGGGTGAGGCAAGTGTTAATTTGTATTATACCATCATGAGCATCTACGGATGGTGGCTTTGGAGTCGCAAAGACCAGCTTTCCGGCACTCCGGTGCTTACAATTACCCATAACACCCGGAAAGACTGGCTGGAACAAATTGTATTTGTGACTGTGGCTTACATTTTATTGTTAGCTGCACTCATCTGGGCCAAGAAAGCTTTTGCTCCCGAAGCTATTCCGCTGGCAGATGCATTCGCTTCTGCAACTGCCTACACCGGCATGTGGTGCATGGCAAAAAAGAAAGTAGCGAGCTGGTACTTCTGGATTGCAACCAATCTCGCCTCTATCCCCCTGTATTTTGTCAAAGGATTCATGTTCACCAGTGTTCAATTCATGGTGCTATTGGTGCTGGCAGTTGCCGGTCTGATCAGTTGGCAACAAAAAGCTGCCAGGTCGTCTATGGCATCCGGCTCCTTATAAAAGCTTGCTTATATTTGTTTGTCTCCTTCTATTGCATTCATGATTAGGAAAATAGTTATTGTTGGTCCCGAATCAACGGGCAAAAGCACCCTATGTGAAGAGCTGGCTCAACATTTCAACACGGAGTGGTGTCCGGAGTTTGCCCGTTCCTATCTCCTGGCGAACGGAACCAATTATACCTTTGATCAATTGTTGGAGATAGCCCGTGGGCAGCTGGCGCTGGAAGAAGAGTATACCAGAAGAATAGAGCAACGATGGGATTGGTCGGCGAAAGAAAATTGCTGGATCAATTCGCACGATCTCACCACCTCCCATCACCCCCCTCTTTTATTCATTGATACAGACATGTATGTGATGAAAGTTTGGTGCGAATATGTTTTCGGACAATGCCATGCTTTTATTTTAGATCAAATTGCAAAAAGAAAATACCACGGGTACCTGCTTTGCGCTCCTGATCTTCCCTGGGTAAAAGATGAATTAAGAGAATACCCGGATGATAAAAACAGAATTGAGTTGTTTCATATTTATAAAGACCTCTTGATGAATCAACCCACTCCCTGGTCAGTCGTAACGGGCAATGATGAGCAGCGGTTGCAAGCAGCAATTGAATCGGTACAAAGGATGCTTGCTTCCTGACGGAAGAGATTATTTTTTTATCAACATCCGGATGTCCTCGTCATCTTCAATGTTATTCATCTCTCGCAATATCTGCGGATAGCGCCAGGAAACACGTCTGCTCATCGGCTTAACCGTAAACCGCTTTGGGTTAGGGAGACATGCAATGATCATAGCAGCTTCTGCACGACTGAGTCGAGATGCCGGCTTTCCAAAATACGCCTGTGCCGCGGCTTCGATACCAAAAATACCCGGGCCCATTTCGATAACATTCAGGTATACTTCCAGTATCCTTTTCTTCCCCCAGAACCATTCTATCATTTTGGTAAAATATATTTCCGGCAGTTTTCTGATATAGCGGAATACTCCGGTTCCATTGTATAAAAAAACATTTTTGGCGACCTGTTGAGTAATCGTACTGGCGCCTCCTCCTAATGGAATTTTCGTTTTCTTTCCCTTCTTCCTGGGCCGCAAACTATGTTCTATAGCATCCCAATCAAAGCCGCCATGATCAGTGAAAGACTGATCTTCGCTGGCAATGGCAGCAAGTTTAACGGCAGGAGAAATTTGTTCCCAGCTCACATAATCTCTCTTGAATCCAATCCCCCAGGCATTAGTGATTTGCATGATAGTGATTGGGGGCATGATAAATCGGCAAACCAGTATATAAACAAATGAGCTGATGAAGAGATAAAAAAGCAGGCGGAGAACCCATTTCCAAAACTTTCGCCACCAAGTGATCGCTGAAATTGACATACAAATTCTATTGTATAGGTGATGTTGTAGTTGAAACAGGATCGGGAGGCGCAACAGGAACAATAACAAACCGATACTTCTTTCCCACCTCCCAGTAGGTGCGATGAAAAGAGCCTGCTATAGCCCCACATAAATATACCAGACCGGCAATGCCCAGCTTAGATGCATTGTCAGGAGCAAACACAGGATCTTTGCTGGCCAAATTATTGATTACGTTAAGACTTGCATACCCAATGGCCCCCAGCTTAAAAAGCTGACCATTGGTGAAAATGTTGTAAGAAAAATTCTTCTTGGGCAATGCCCGCAGCTCTTTCACATGCAAATCGATTAGACCCATGCGCGCAGTATCGAGGGAATAAAATCCCCAGTTATTAACGACGCGGTTGAATTTGACCAGATCAACACGTACACTATCGCGCCAAACCTTCCTGACAAAACCTTCCAGCCATTGTCTGTTTCCCATTTGAAAAACAATGTAGCTGCCGGATGACCAGGATTGTACGGTTCTGTTTTTTTTCTTGAATACCAACAGATCCGTTTGTGCCGAAGCGCAGGCACTCAAAAAAAGAAACAATACAATATAACTGAGCTGTCGCATTTTTTATGTCAATGGGTTCCGGGGGCAGACGCGAGCAAACCTGTTGCGAGCACAAGCCCAAATCCAACCAAAATAATTCCTGAAATAATATTAATACTTCGCAGAACCTTGGGTGTTAGTTTTTTTCTCAGCCGTGCAGCCATGAGAACTTTTAATAAATCGGTTAGCAATACAAAGACTAAGCAGGTTCCAAAAACGATGAACTGATAGGTATTGGGGTGAGGCATCGATTCTGCATCAGCATGCACTGCAGTTGTCCATGCCAGCCAGAATAAAAAAACAGCGGGGTTCAAAATATTGATGAGAAAGCCGGAAAAAAACATTCCTGCATAATGATGCGCCTGGTACTCTTTATCCACCAATCTATTGGCATCATCTGTTTTTACTTTCTTGATGAATAATGTGTACAGTCCCATCAGCATTAAAAATATGCCTCCCCCAATGGCGATGGCTTGCTTGTGTACCAAGAGCGAGTGAAAAAGTTGTGTAAAGAAGTGTGCGATCAAAACCAGAATAATATCACTGGCAGAAATGCCTGCTACCAAAAAATAACCGGCCTTTTTTCCATGATTGATGCTATGCTTGATGATGGCGAAAATGACAGGGCCCACAGAAATGGCCAAAAAAAATCCAAGTAACAAGCCTTTTAAAATGGCATCGGTCATAAGTACCTCAAGTTAATGGATATTCTGCGATTGTATTGGCTAATGGATGGATGAAGCGGAAGTTTCTTTCAAAAAATTTTGCCACTTATGCAGCATCTCTCCCTTCATTACCCTGGGAAACTTGTGCTGTCCACCCAATTTGCCAAGAGATTGCATGAAAGCAAGAAAAGCGGATTCATCCAAAACATCCAGTCTTACTTCCTTGAGCGCAGACTTGCGTTCGACAGCATAATCATCATTGAGTTCTTTGAGGTGTCGGTCAATCGTTTCTCTCAACTGTTCTTTATCTACAGAATCATTGCAGGCAACATACCAGTGGTGAGCAAAAAAAGAATCACAGGGAACACCTGCCACCGTAAACTCGGGTATGCTGATGTTGAGCTGCTCCGCCGAGAGTTGTATGGCCTTGTTCATATTGTCAACGCTCAGGTGCTCGCCTACCAGACTTAAAAAATGTTTGGTTCTGCCGGTAATAATGATTTCTGAATTCTGCTTGTCGACCAATCGAACAGTATCACCTATTAAATAGCGCCATGCGCCGGCGGTGGTACTAATCAATAAAGCATAGTCTTTCCCTTCTTCAATTTCATGTATCATACGTACCTCGGGCTGACTGACCAGGTCTCCCTCGGCAGTAAAGTTTTTATCATCAAATGGAATAAACTCCAGAAAAATGTGTTCATTGGTGACCAATCGCATACCCTTGGCATATTGCCTGTCCTGATAAGCAATAAAACCTTCGCTGGCAAGATAGGTTTCAATGTAGGTAATGGGTCGACCCAATAATTTTTCAAACCCTTTCTTATAGGGTTCAAAATGCACGCCACCATGCACAAACACTGCAAGATTGGGCCAGATTTCATGAATGTTTTTTAATCCATAGCGGGCAATCACCATTTCGACACACATCTGTATCCATGCCGGCACTCCTATTAAAAAACCTATGTCCCATTGAGGCGCGCGCTCTACAATCTCTTCCAATTTCTTGTTCCAGTCACGCTCTTTGGCTATTTTTTTCCCGGGCTTATAAAAAGGCTGGAACCAAAAAGGTGACTTCTTTACAGTAATCCCACTCAGGTCTCCAGCCAGGTAACCGGATCCCTTTTGCAGATCGGTACTACCGCCTAATGCCAGCCAGCCCTTTCCTATGGAAGCCAATGGCAAATTTTCATATGTTCGGAGACTTAAGAGCTGTTTGATCATCACAATCTTATTCCCCCTAAGCAGCTCTTTAGTAATTGGTATGTACTTACTGGCTGATTCGCTGGTACCGCTGCTTAAGGCATAATACCTTATTTTGCCTGGCCAGCACACATCCGGATACCCATCCATCGATTTGTACCACCAGTTTTTGTACATACTGTTGTAATTCGATACAGGTACCAACTCCTGAAACTTTTTTCCAACATGCTTGCTTTGAAGAATCTCATCAAACCGATGGTGCTGTCCAAACTCGGTGAACCTTGCTTTTTTTAATAATTTTTTTAGCACCCTGAGCTGCTGGCTTCTCGGACTATTCAGCGGTAACCGAAGCGCTTTCAATACGTTATTCGGCAACTGTAAATTAATCAGGGGCATGCAAGATCCTTTGTGCGAAGCTACTGAATTGAATTCACTTGCTCTTGCTCGAACAATGATCGGCAGAACAGGTATGAATAGCCCGAACCTGCCATTGAACAACTATTGAAGTGCCAATACATGGTTACCGAAGCCCCTTGCGTCTGTTGTACTTGTTGAATTACCGATTCAAGTGGAAGTTTTCCAATACAAAAAACAATCCTTCGATTTTCTGATCTCCAGCTCTTTGGGTCTGTTGAGGCAAGATCGGCTTCTGACAACAGAAGTCCTTGTCCCCACTTGTTTCTCATTATGCCGGCCAATACTTCCGTTTCGTTCTTTTCTCCTATAAGTAACCAGGTCGACTTTAGTAGATCCACCGAAGGCGGAGGAAAGAGTATCTTTTTTCCCGCATATAAGATGCGATGAAGCCATTGCCACACAAGAATTATAAATTGTAACAATGCAGATACAGGAAAAATATAATACTTGCCTGCATAAACAGACATTGCCCGGTAGAAATGATGGAAATAGGCGCTTCCCTTATCCGAGGAACTCGCTCCCTTACAATGAATTACTGCTTTCCCTCCTTCATATCGAATCACAAATCCGGCTTCTTTCATCCTTTTGCAAAAATCTATGTCCTCGCCATATAAGAAAAAAGATTCGTCAAATCCTCCCAGTTTTTCAAGTACCCCTCGCCGAACCAGCATAAATGCACCGGTAAGCACATTCACATCACCGAAAGATCTTTCATCCATCTCTCCCATTGCATATTGATTAAAAAGAGGGGAAGAGGGAAAAATTGTAGCGAGTCCCGTAATCTTGAAAAAAGCTGATCGCAGTTGTGGTATATTTCGTTTGCTTTCGGGCAAGAAAAACCCGCGTCCATTGATAAGTCTGCAACCAACGGCATCTGCGAATTCCAGTGCAGTCAGGCATTGACCAATTGCGGAAGATGTCACCAGCGTATCAGGATTGAGGAAGAGAATTTTCTCGCCTGTTGCTTTTTGCCATCCCAGATTACAACCCGCAGCAAAGCCAAGGTTGTTGCGGGCGGTGATCCACCTGACATCGGGAAATCGGTTCGAAAGTTCCGGCTGAACAGATAATGCTGGGCCATTATCTACCACGATTACCTCTGCAGATGCGCCCTCCAGTGCGCACTTCAATGAAAAGAGGCATTGCTCTAAATGAGCGGGTACTTTATAATGTACAATTACTACCGACAATTGCATCGGATGACAAGATAATACGATGTTGGCTGAAAGTAATGCAATCCATTAAAAAACCTGTTAAAGCGAGTCTGAACAAGCGTATTTTATTTCTATAAGGTACCCAACTGCCTTACTTTTGTCCTATGTTTAAAGATACCCTACTCAGGGCCGCAAATGCGGGTGCCAAAGAAATGGTGCGTTATTTCAATGGCCAATTCAGTATTAGTAATAAAGAAGGTATTAATAACCTGGTAACAGAAGCAGATCACGCTGCCGAAAAAGCGATTTTTGATGTTATTCAATCTGATTTCCCTGGGCACGCTTTGTTGAGCGAGGAGGCCGGTGAAATTATTCAGGATGCCAGCTACAAATGGATCATTGACCCCATCGATGGAACCGTCAATTTTGCTCATGGTATTCCGCTTTGTTGTGTAAGCATAGCTTTGGAGCAGGAAGGAAAAATTATTATGGGGGCTGTATTGAATCCCTTTTTACAGGAACTTTTTTTTGCACAAAAAGGATGGGGGGCAACGCTGAATGACCGGAAGCTTCAAGTGAGTTCTCAGCAAAACGTAGGTGCCAGTTGTTTGGTTACCGGATTTCCCTACACTTATTTAGATGCGCCCAATGGCCCTCTGACCGTATTTGAAAAACTTATTCGCAAAGGAATTCCTGTTCGCCGTCTCGGTAGCGCTGCGATTGACTTGTGCTGGGTTGCCGCCGGCAGATTCGATGGATTTTATGAACACAAATTGCAGGCATGGGACAGTGCCGCAGGCTGGCTCATAGTAGAAGAAGCGGGTGGTCGGGTGACCGACTTTCAAGGGAATACCTATTCGCCCTATCAACCACATTTGCTGGCTACCAATGGTCATATTCACAATGATTTGCTGAAAATCATCAACGGCGGAGAAGTTTAAAATTTGTAATCAGATCAACAATCGTATGAGCACAAGAACAGAAGTGAGCAGTCTAGGTGAGTTTGGACTCATTGACCACCTGACTAAAAACATAGAAATACACAATGCCTCCACCATTCTGGGCGTGGGGGATGACGCTGCTGTTATCGATCATTTTGGCAAGCAGACGCTTGTAAGTACAGATCTTTTAATTGAGGGCATTCATTTCGACCTAACCTACACACCCCTGAAACACCTCGGCTATAAATCTGTAATGGTGAACCTGAGTGACATCTATGCTATGAATGGAACACCTACACAAATAACCGTGAGCATCGCTGCCAGCAATCGTTTCAGCGTAGAGGCCCTGAGCGAACTATATGAAGGCATCTACCTGGCCTGTAATAAAATGCAGGTAGATGTTGTCGGTGGGGACACTTCGTCTTCCGGAAAAGGGTTGATCATTTCCATCACTGCCATCGGAGAAGTTGCACCGGATCAATTCGTAAAAAGAAGTACCGCCAACAAGGGCGACTTAATTTGTGTGAGTGGCGACTGTGGAGGTGCTTTCCTGGGACTAACCCTGATGGAAAGAGAGAAAAAAATCTATTTAGAAAATAGTAGCATCCAGCCGGACCTGGAAAATGAAAAATACATTGTAGGCAGATTACTAAAACCAGAGGCAAGAAAAGATATCATCGAATTTCTTAACAATGCAGGGGTTGTGCCAACGGCTATGATGGATGTGAGTGATGGCATTAGCAGCGAAGTACTTCATCTATGTAAACAAAGCGATACCGGCTGTCGGATCTTCGAAGACAAGCTACCCATTGCAGAAGATAGCAGGCAGGCAGCTTTTAAATTCGGACTGGATCCAACGATTTGTGCACTCAATGGAGGGGAAGACTATGAGTTGATTTTTACTATCCGGCAGGAAGATTATGAAAAAATTGTACTGAATGAGGAAATAAGTGTAATTGGGTACATGACCGCTCCCGAAGAAAAGTGTCTCTTCATGAGTAGGGGTAGTAATTCTTTCCCGCTCACGGCTCAGGGTTGGAACGCCTTTCAAAATACTTAGTCATGCTCCGCCGGCACTTGATTCTATTTTTATTATTAGCTGCTACCACTGCATTTACACAAAATGCAGTGCCCCCAACCGCTCAACTAAAAAAGTTTTCTCCTGAAGAACTTCGCTCAGATCTATATCTGTTGAAAAGCATTTTGGAAGCCAACCACCCCTCCTTGTATTGGTATGCTTCGCGCGAATCACTCGATAGCACTTTTTCTCGGGTTGTGAATGGAATTGGTGATTCATTGAATGAAGTAGAATTCAGAAACCGAGTGGCTGCCTTTGTCAGCGAAATCCGTTGTGGACATACTGTTGTGCGGAGTTCGCGGCGCTACTCAAAAAATGTTTCAGGCTTCCGATTTCCCTTGTTTCCACTCAGCATCAAACTTTGGAAGGACAGTATGGTGGTTCTAAATTCTCTCTTGAGTAACGACATGAATTTTTCCCGTGGTACCCGGCTGATTTCAATCAATGACCGTGATGCCCGATTTTTCGTTGACACGTTTTCCCGACACATCAGCGTAGATGGCTGGGGAAGACAGCTTTCGAACCAACTGGTTAGTAATAATTTCGGTGCGTATTATAAAAACATTCTCGGACTCGATTCCGTTTACCACATTGCCTACATCAATCCGGCGGGAGTTCGGGCAGACACAGTTGTAAGAAATATTTTTCCTCCCGAAAAACCTTCGATTGTAAAACCTTCCAGGGACTCGGTTCCTCGTTTAAGCAAGCGTGAGCGGAAAAAATTGCAGTTGGCAGAGAGTCGCCTCTTTCAAATTGATTCGGCGTCGCATACTGCTTTTATGCGGCTGGGAAGTTTTTCAGGAAGTGGCACGGCCTCCTTTATCAGAAAGAGTTTTCGAAAAATAAGGAACGCTGCTGTCTCTACCCTGGTGATTGATCTGCGCTCTAATGGAGGGGGGAAAGTAAGCAACAGCACCCTGTTAACGCGTTACCTCAGCGATCATAGCTTTCGGGTTGCTGATACCGTTGTGCGTAATACAGGTCATTTAAAATACAAGCAACACATTCAACAGGCATGGTTCTATCAATTGGGCCTGCTCTTCAGTGGCAGACGTCAATCGGATGGAAGGTTTCATTTTAACCAGTTTGAAAGAAAAGTATGGCAACCCAAACAACAAAATCATTTCGATGGAAATATTTTTCTGATACAGGGTGGCTTCAGCTTCTCAGCTACAACACTTTTGCTGGGCGAATTAAGAGGACAAAAAAACATTCGCCTGGTGGGTGAAGAAACGGGCGGTGCTTATTATGGCAATTCCGCCATTTTTATTCCCGGTCTTACTCTGCCCCATTCTAAAATCAGGGTAAGCCTGCCGTTGTTTCGGTTAGTGGCGGGCAACAATAGGCCAAAAGGGGTTGGAATCCTGCCCGATATTGAAGTGCCTCCTTCTTCAGATGCCATACGAAGGGGCATCGATCCGAAAATGGAAAAGATAAAGTGGCTGATAGCAGAGGAAAAGAAATAGTACTGTGCGGAACTCAACTATTGCGACAAAACCCTTTCACCAACAGTTGAGCATTTAAAATGACCGCATTCAATGGTTGTCCGACTTCTATGGTTCCTGCAAGATTTTTTCGATTCATGATCCTGGCCGGATAAAGTGATGCCATCCGCAAGGCATCCTCTTTACTAATTCCTGCCTGGTTGACTAAATACCTTACTCCTTCCGCCATATTAATCATAGAACCGCTTAGCGTTCCTGCCGACACATACTTGTCACCGGATTGTTGGTGTTGATAGGGGCCGCTGTCGGTATCTGTTACCGCATCAGTAATCATGAACAATCTTTGACCCATCACTTTATGAGCAATGCGAATAGCAGCAGCATCAACATGGTGACCATCGGGGATAATACTGCAACTTACAGAAGCATGATCCATGATGGCACCTACCATACCCGGCGATCGATGTTGCAAGGAGCTCATAGCATTGTATAAATGAGTAGCAGCATTTACTCCTTTGTTAAATGCAGCTGTGGACTCTGCATAGCTTGCGTTGCTGTGGCCTGCAGAGACAACTATTCCGGCCGATTGTAACAACTCAATAACACCTTCATCACAACACTCCGGAGCAAGTGTTATCATTGAGATTACACCACTTCCTTCCTTCAACAAAGCATGCGCCGCGGCCATGGTACCTCTTTGAATAAATGCTTCCAGATGGGCGCCTCTTTGTTGCGGATGTATCCAGGGACCCTCCAGGTGCAACCCAATACACCCTTCTCCGCCTTCTTGCCAATACTCCCGAACAGCATTCATACAGGCACTCATGACTTCCGGACTATTGGTTGCTACCGTTGGCTGAAAGTGTGTCGCTCCGCCTGCTTCACAAAACCTCTTAATAGCATGTATCGTAGCGGCATCAGGAAAAACAGATAATAGCCGGCCTTCAGCGCCATACAATTGTAAGTCAATAAAGGAAGGTACAATGATTGCAAATTCATGCGGCCCGGGTTGTTCGCAATGCATAGACAGAAGCTGTCCGTCAAGCACATCCAGCACGACATTCGTCAGCCATTCATGTCCCGTAAAAAGCTTGTCCGCACTCAACTTCCGGATAGTACTATTGCTCATCCCGCTCTATTGATTGAATGATTGAAAACGAATCGGCATCTTTCCAAAAAGGTAGACGGGTTCGGATTTCTTCCAACACATCTTTATCCAACACTACCGTTTCTGTTCCGGGCTTGCCCGTTAACTGAACCAACACCTGACCCATCGGATCGACGACCATGCTGTCTCCAAGATGTTCCATTCCATTTCCATCCATACCTACTCGATTAACGCCAATTACATAACATTGATTTTCTATGGCCCTGGCGATTAAAAGAGACCTCCAGGCATGTGACCGCTTGTCCGGCCAATTAGCAACATACACCAACAGATCATACTCGGGTTGATTGACCGTTTGTTGTCTCGACCATACGGGAAAGCGAAGGTCATAACATATTTGCCAAAGAATCTTCCATCCGTTGGCTTGGGTAACTAACCGATGTTCGCCGGCCGCGAAGTGTTGGTCTTCACCGGCGAGCGCAAAGCGGTGGCGCTTATCATATGTCGCTATTGCACCATCGGGCTGCATCCAGATAAGTCGGTTATAATATTGATTGTTCTCTTGAATGATCAAACTGCCCGCCAGGATAATGCGATGGCGGGATGCCATGCGCCGCATCCACTGAATCGTTTCTCCTTCCATGGTCTCTGCCAACGCTTCCGGTCGCATACTGAAACCGGTATTGAACATCTCGGGAAGAATCACCAACTCCTGCGGCCCCTTATTATTGAGCATTTGCTCTAGCTGCTGTAAGTTTTTCTCTTTATCCTCCCAATGAAGATCGGCTTGAATCAGCGTACAGTGTAGGCGGCCCATATGATTGGTTTAATAGATTAATATTACTGATTATTTTCTACGATTATCTCTTTTTTTGAGCTGGCATTATTTGCCGTTGGATGCCGGAAATTAATGCCGATTCATATCCTTTGCGCAAGAGTGTAGCCCTAACCCGGGCCCATCTGACGCTATCCGTATAGCCCGACTGCTGTCGCCAGGTCTTTTCTGCAAGGAGCAATAAAATTTGTTGATACTCGGCTGCCGGTAGCTCTCCCAGGGCACGCATTATTAGCGGCTGTGGAATTCCTTTGGTCCTCAGGGCTGACTCGATCTTTTTTCGACCCCATTGCTTTCGGCGAAAATGTCCGCCGGCAAACATCCGTGCATACCGCTCCTCGCTGAGATAATCCTGCTCTTGCAGGCGCAGAATGAATTCGTTGGCAGACTCTCCTGTAAAGCCCTTGGTCCGGAGTTTCAGCCGCACCTCGCTGATACATCTTTCCCGGTAGGCACAAAAGCGTGTTAACCAGGGAAAAAGTGGCTCGTCTGCTGGTAGCTGCATCCCATTTCTTTGGGGAGCAAGTTACTGCTATTCTCAAAGCTTGGTGCCAAATCTGAGACAATAAAAATACCCCTGCCGCCGATTCCGGCTTTTTGTTTTTCACACCTTTTCTATTGGGCATAAAACACGATTAAAATTTAAACAAATTGCAGTAGGTTTGTTGCCAACCTAAAACACTTAGAATGAAATTTATTGTCAACTCTTCTGCTCTGCTGAAGCACCTGCAACAAATCAGTGGAGTAATCAATACCAATACCGTTTTACCGATTCTGGAAGACTTTCTTTTTGAGATCGAAGATGAGAAGCTTACCGTGATAGCGACCGACCTGGAAACTGTTATGCATATTCGCATGGAGGTTAAAAGTAAAACCAATGGCAAAGTATGTATTCCTGCACGCATCCTGCTCGACTCTTTGAAAAATATACCGGACCAGCCCCTCACTTTTAATATCGATAAAAATTTCGCCGTAGAAATCACAAGCGATAATGGCAAGTACAAGGTAATGGGAGAAAATCCGGACAACTTTCCCAAAGAGCCAACGGCTGATGACACAACAAGCTTTGGAATGACAAGCAATGCGCTGTTAACCGCCATCAATAAAACGTTGTTCGCGGTCAGCAGCGATGATCTGCGCCCCGCAATGACCGGTGTTTTCTTCGAGTTGTCTCCTAAAGGAATTCAATTTGTTGCTACAGATGCCCACCGCCTCGTTCGTTATAAGAGAACTGATTTCAGTGCTGGAAAAACCGACTCTTTCATTGTGCCCAGGAAACCCTTGAACTTATTAAAAAGCGCATTGCCCGCAACCGATGACCCCATCAATATCAGCTACAATAGCAATCACTTCTTTGTAACACATGGTGATACACAAATGATTTGCCGACTGATTGATGCCCGTTTCCCTGATTATAAAGTGGTAATCCCCGCAAACAACCCCTATAGTCTTATTGTCAACAAAAATGCTTTCCAGAATGCCTTGCGCAGAGTGAATGTATTTAGCAACAAGAGCACCAATCAGGTGGCCCTGAGCATTTCCGGCAGCGAACTTCAAATGGCAGCACAGGATGTTGACTTCAGCTTCGAAGGTAATGAGCGTATGAGCTGCCAATATGATGGGGAAGACATTCAAATTGCCTTCAATGCCAAGTTTATGATTGAAATGCTGAGCGCGGCGGAAACAGAAGACGTTCGTCTCGAACTTTCAACGCCCTCAAAAGCAGGCTTAATCAAACCTTCAGAACAAGCCGAAGGGGAGGACTTGCTAATGCTGGTAATGCCGCTAATGCTGAACAACTAATTTCTGCATTTAATCGCGGAAGTAACTGACAGCCTGTTTGCCGGATTTGCTGTCCGGTTGGAAAAAAATGAAACAAGTTCGGCTACGATTAGCTTTGTTCGTAACTTGTGCCCTCATTGATTTACCATGGTTGATTCTATCATTCAGTACTTTTCTACCATCTCCAGTCTGCATCGTGCATTAATTCTGGCAGGTGGCATCTCATTCTTTTGGTTGGCCGAATCTGCCATTCCTTTGTTCCGATTTTCTTACCACAAATGGAAGCATGCCGGCGTTAACCTCTTCTTTACGGCCACCACCATTGTAGTAAATTTTTCCCTCGCATTTTTGCTGGTTAAATCTGGTGACTATGTAGTCCAAAATAACTTCGGGTTGCTGTACATTTTTCCTCTTCCCAACTGGCTTTTTCTGATTGCCGGCCTGTTGTTATTGGACCTCGTTGGCGCATGGCTGGTACACTATGTTGAACACAAAGTGAAGTGGATGTGGAAATTCCACATGGTACACCATGCAGACACCCATGTAGATACTACAACCGCCAATCGTCACCACCCGGGAGAAAGTGTTTTCCGCTTCATCTTCACCCTGGTGGGCGTTGTTTTGCTGGGTACGCCCATCTGGCTAGTCATGATTTATCAAAGTTGCAGCGTAGTGCTTACCCAGTTTAACCACGCCAATATCCGTCTACCTGAAAAAGTAGACCAGGTTATCAGCTGGGTGCTGGTTTCTCCCAACATGCACAAAGTACACCACCATTATAAGCGACCAGAGACCGATACCAATTATGGAAATATTTTTTCTATTTGGGATCGTCTTTTCGGCACCTACCACTATACCCCTGTTGATCAACTGAAGTACGGACTCGATGTGTTGGATGATACAACAGATGAAAATATGGGATTTCAGTTGGGTATCCCCTTTAATAAAAACATCAAAACGGATCGCTGATCCTTTTCTGTTGCAATGACTACAATTGCCATGATACCGGCCCGTTATGCCGCTACGCGTTTCCCGGCAAAACTCATGCAGCCGCTTGGCAACAAAACAGTCATTCGTCATACCTATGACAATACTATTGCCACCGGATTGTTTGATGCGGTTTATGTAGTAACTGATAGTGATATTATCTTCCAAGAAATTACAGCCAACGGTGGGAAGGCCATCATGAGCACCCGGAATCATGAGAGTGGCAGTGACCGAATTGCAGAAGCCATTGAAAACTTGCCAGCAGCAATTGTTGTGAACGTTCAAGGAGATGAGCCTTTTGTGAAAAAAGAACCCTTACAAAAATTGTTATCTGTATTTGAGGCCGCCGGTGGCGGAACGGTGCAGGTAGCTTCTCTCATGCAGGTGATGACAAATCCGGAACAAATCAAAGATCCCAATTTTGTAAAAGTGGCCGTTGATAAAAATTTCAATGCCCTCCTTTTTTCCAGAAGCGTTATTCCCTTTCCCCGCTCAGTTGAACCAGCCCCTGTTTACTATGAACACATCGGGGTATATGCCTTTCGCCGGCAAGCGCTGCTCGATTTTACACAATGGCCAATGACGCCACTCGAGTCGGCAGAAAAAATCGAATGCCTTCGCTACCTGGAAAATGGCGTCGGCATCAAAATGGTGGTCACCGATTACATGGGCGTGGAAATAGACACCCCGGAAGACCTTGTTAAAGCAGCAGAGCTGCTGCAATAATTCATCTGCTCTTTTTTCTTTCATTTTTCTTACCATTACCTATAACATCTGTTGTGCCAGAAGACTACACCTGCTGCACATTTGGGTTTTAATTGATTTAGTTTTTCATTATCTTTCTTGTTGATTATTTGCTTATGAAAAACAGTCTGTTGGTTCGCTGGTCCATCGTTGTTTCTCTCGCCGGCTTCATTTTCGGATTTGACACCGTTGTTATATCCGGTGCCAATCAGCCCATCAAAGAGCTTTGGCACACCTCTCCCATCTTCCACGGATTTTTTATTATGTCCATGGCGCTCTGGGGAACAGTGCTGGGAGCATTGTTCGGGGGCATACCAACCCAGCTATGGGGTAGAAAAAAAGTGTTGCTCTGGGTAGGTATCCTTTTCACCCTGTCAGCTTTCGGCACAGCTCTGGCTAACGACCCTTTTGTCTTTTCTTTCTTCCGCTTCATCGGAGGTGTTGGTATCGGTATTTCATCTGTTGTAGCGCCTATTTATATTTCTGAGATTGCAACCCCTTCTACCCGCGGCAGACTCGTGGCGCTGTATCAGTTCAATATTGTATTTGGTATCCTCGTCGCTTTTGTCAGCAATTTCGCGCTGGCAGGTTTCGGTGGGGATAACGATTGGCGATGGATGTTGGGCGTGTTGGCCATTCCTTCCATACTTTATACCCTACTTGTTTTCGGCATCGCTGAAAGTCCGCGTTGGCTGATAACCCAACAGAACAATCTTGCCAAAGCAAAAGAAATTCTGCTGAGCGCGGGAGTAGAAAATGTTGATGAAGCTGTGGATGAAATTCTCTCAGGTGGCTCCCAAGATGAAACCGCGGCATCTTCAACTGGCTTTCTAAATAAAAAATATCGGCGCCTCGTTGTTTTAGCTTTCATGATCGCTTTTTTCAATCAGTTATCAGGCATTAATTTCATTTTGTATTACGCCCCGGAAATTTTGGAGCAGGCAGGATTAGCTACCCGCGAATCTTTATTTAACTCAATCGCTATCGGCAGCACGAACCTGGTATTTACTTTTGTGGGCCTCTACCTGATTGACCGCCTCGGAAGAAAAACTTTGTTGCTGATTGGATCCATCGGCTATATCATAAGTCTCTCCCTGGTAGCTTACGCATTCTATGCGCATACCGGCGCCGTCTTCCTGATGTCCTTCCTGCTTCTTTTCATTGCGGCTCATGCCATAGGTCAGGGTGCTGTTATCTGGGTTTTTATTTCAGAAATTTTTCCAACCCGCATACGCAGTGCAGGTCAATCCTTTGGTGCCAGTATTCATTGGGTGTTTGCCGCCCTGATTACTCTTGTTACGCCCGTATTTCTTTACAAAGAAAATGGCATCTTAATAGAAAATCCATTGCCCATCTTTGCATTCTTCGCGGGCATGATGGTCTTGCAACTCATCTGGGTGCTAATCAGCGTTCCGGAAACAAAGGGCATCTCGTTGGAAGAGCTGGAAAAGAAGCTGATGTCTAATGAGTCTTAGATGCGGCTCAAGGATTATAGTATCTTTGAACTTCAATTTCTCTTTATATGCCTCCTACTTTCAGGAATTTTAAAATGGTGGGTTACGTTATTTATGGTCGCGGCAGCCTTCACCAACTCGATAGTATTCTTGCGCCCCAAAGAAAACAAGGTGCACCTATGATTTTTTTGGTTGACCACTTTTTTCAGGGGCATGCTCTCTGCAACCGAATCCCGCTCAGAGAC
>JBJTJJ010000217.1:0-2686 GCA_046095445.1 Sediminibacterium sp. | reverse complement strand
GTGTATTGGTACTCTTCAAAGTTTCATTCAACTGAAGATATAGTGTCTTATCGTTGATCAACTTACCCAGTGTTCCTTTATCCGATTGAATATTGGTAAGCAATGAATTTAGATTGTTCACTGCTGTTTTGAGTTGCTCAACTGTTCCGGGAAAATCTGTTTTACTTAACTGTGCAGTGGTTGTTTCGGTTTGACTTAAAATCTTATTTACCTTATCGTTGTTATCTGCCAGGTTCTGCGTAAATCGATTGACATTTTGCATAGTCTGATGAATACTTCCATCAGGTGCAGTTAGCATCTGTTGTATAGAATTAGATGATACCACCAGACTAGCGGTTGTTTTATTGATGTTTGCGATCATCTCCTGCATATTATGCCGGGTATTCGGATCGAAAACACGGTTGATATTTTTGAGAACAGAGTCGAGTTGTAAGAGTGTTTCCTGGATTTGTTGACCAACCGGCCCCATTTTGTCCACCAAACTGGCAATCATCCCCGGCATATTCTGTGTTTTCACTGTATCTCCTGCTTTCAGGAATGTGGTGGCATTTCCTAACCGTATAATAACACTGGGAGTTCCCAGGGGATTTTCGCGAATTTCAGCCAGTGAATTCACCGGTATCTGATAGAATTCCTTCATTTTCAGAGTTAAGGTGATGGAATGAAGTGAGGCATCATCATTTTCAATGTCCATCACGGTTCCTACCTGAAAGCCATTGATATAAACCGGATTGGATACCATCAAACCCTTGGTATCTTCATATTTTGCAAATATGTAGTGGCCGGTTTTGAAGAGTGTCCTTCCTTTCAAAAAATTAAAACCCAGGATCAGCAGGGTGATAGAGATAGCGGTCAATGCCCCCACTTTGGTTTCATTCGATACTTTCATACCTGCAAATCTAATGGTTATCAGGACAATCAGTTCCTTTTCCCGACGTGTTATTTACCGACGGAAGGCACTAGTCCGGGGTTGAGTTGTTTTTCTAATGAGAAACGGTAGCGCTTTAAAGACCGGATTAGTACCTGACAAATTTCCTGTTGACCTTCCGGACTATTCAGGTAGAGTTCCTCCTCCGGGTTAGAAATAAAACCAGTTTCAACCAGCACAGCAGGCATGGCAACTGCCTGGAGTACCCAAATTCCCTTTTGGCGTTGTTTTGCATCTCTGCTTACCCTGCCGACCTTGGCAAATTCTTCCTCAATAGTGAGTGCCAGGCTCGCACTTCTGCTAAAATAGGCCTGTGTTTTCA
The DNA here is from genome assembly GCA_046095445.1 of Sediminibacterium sp. Taxonomy (GTDB): domain Bacteria; phylum Bacteroidota; class Bacteroidia; order Chitinophagales; family Chitinophagaceae; genus Sediminibacterium. The sequence goes on along the minus strand of JBJTJJ010000217.1, from coordinate 1,436 downwards.
TATTGATTATCATCATCTTAGCAGGGTCAGTTGGATTAAAATCTTTCAATTCCTGCATTGATACACTATCCATATACATATCCTCATTCTCGCTGAGTGCCTCTCGGGCGGCATTGGATTTATCCACCCCATAGATGAAAGTTTCTGTGCCTTTTGCGGTATTGGGGGTAGTCCAGTAGCGATAATCTTTTACTTTTCGGGTGTATTTCTTGCGTTTACTGCCTTTTCCCTTGTAATAAGTAACCGTTTTATAGCCAACAAATTCTTTGTGTCGAATAGGGGGAGTAGAATTCACGTGAATACATATAAAAAGGTCCCCTTTGGCTGTATTGGCTATTTTGGCCTTCTGAGTAACAGGATCGAACACATCTGTCGTGCGGGTCATGAACACTTCTACGTCAGGCATTTGCTCTTTAACCATGGCTTCAAGTTTCAGGGCAATGGCCAGTGAGATATCCTTTTCATACGAAAAGGCTCCCTTGGCACCATAATCCTGTCCCCCGTGACCCGCATCTATTACTATTTTCCGCAGTCCCTGTTTGGGCTTTAGTGGACTGGAATTTTGTGCTTGTCCGAAGAAACTACCTCCGAAAATAAAAATCAGGATCCAGGCAGCCAATATACTTCTCTTCATATCAATACGTTAATTGGATGGGGAGGCATCGGGATTACCAAATCTAGGGCTTATTTTTGTCGCTATTATGTTAATCAATCACTGCAAACTTAACGTAAAAACAGCCGCTGGTATTGTTATAATAGCAGGATGGATTTTATTAACATTTTATACAGGAGTTTCGGCGCAGGGAAGACCAAGTTCGGCAGTTGTATCCAAGAAATCTGATACCATACCTTCCCAAAAGAAAGGAAATTTGCCAGACACCCTGCGACCCCGCGGAGCCCGGGATACTATCAAAATTGATACGGTTCCCATGTCCACCGACTCATTGGATGCAATTATCAATTATGCTGCAGAAGATTCTGGTGTATTGCGGGTTCCTGAAAAGCTTTTCATTCTTTATGGAAAGGCCAAAACCGATTACAAGGATTTACAGTTGGAAGCTGCTGTAATCGAGTTCAATCAACAAACTCAAATGGTCAAGGCATTTGGCAGTACCGATTCGACCGGAAACCCCAACAGCAAGCCACAATTTACCCAGGGGGAAATGAAAACAGTCAGCGATTCGATTTTTTATAGCGTGAAGACTAACAAGGGACTGATTAAAAACACCTATTTACAGGAGGGAGAAATATTTGTTAATGCCCAAACCTTGAAAAAAGTCGGCCTGGATGAATCTTTTGGAAAAGATGTACGCTTCACGACCTGCAACCTGGATGAACCACATTTTGCTTTCAAGAGCAACAGGATGAAATTAATCAACAATAAGTTGGCAGTAACAGGTCGTGTTTATCCGGAAATTGAATCCATACCCATCGGC
>JBJTJJ010000216.1:0-5498 GCA_046095445.1 Sediminibacterium sp. | reverse complement strand
GCACATAGCTATCAACAGATGATAATACCTGCATAAGATCAGCTTCCATATTGGTATCGTGCAGACAAGCCATGCGTGTTATGACCATAGGAGAAAAGCTAATGCGATAATTGGGATTTAACTCATAGGTACCGAAAAACTGATTACAGCTGCTATTTCCTGAAACACGGCGCTTGGCATCAAACTGAATGAATGGAATTTTAGTTGGCCGCTCAGCCATATCAGCAATGGCTTGTCCGTTCAACTCAATGAGTCGCCATTTTTTGCACAGTTTTAAATTGATGAGGGTGGTATCATAATTATTTCCGGCAGTTGATGCAGCAGGCAAGGCTATATTGGCACTTGCACCAGTCATCGACAGTACTGCAAGGGTTAAAAGGGGAAAGAATTTCATGGCATATTTTTTTGAAAGATATAGATTTTTCCACCCATTTTTAATGAACCAGCAGCTAAAAAAAGCGATACGTTGATTGCGGTTGATTTTTATTATTATCTTCCTGCTATGAAAAAATGGCTGCTACTACTTTTCCTACTTGCCTATTTGACAGGTCAGTCCCAGCATTTTTATTTATTGGCCGGCACCTATACCAATAATGGAAGTAAGGGTATTTATGTGTTTGATTTCGATGCAGAGAATGGCACTGTCCGGTTACTCAGTCATACCGATAATGCGGATAATCCTTCCTACCTCTGTATTTCTAAGGATGGAAATTATCTGTATGCGGTCAACGAAGTGGACATCAATCAATTGGGCAAGGTAAGTGCTTATCTATTCGATCGCCGGCAATCCAAACTACAGTTGATCAATCAGCAACGAACCGGTGGGGCGCATCCCTGCCACATCAGTATAACCGGAGATGGAAAGATGGTTTTTGTTGCGAATTATACGGGAGGAAATGTAGCAGCATTTCCCGTAGGCGACAACGGAGCTTTGTTGCCTGCGACACAGTTCATTCAGCATGAAGGAAAAAGTGCGGACCCTATTCGCCAAACCAACGCCCATGTGCATGCGGTAAGATTAAGTCCGGATGAGAAATACCTGCTCACCCCGGATCTGGGCACTGATAAAATTCACGTATATCGATACAATGCAAATGCAGCAAAGGTTTTGACGAGTGGTAAGGAAGGATTTATCAAGAGTACACCCGGTAGCGGTCCCCGCCAACTTTGTTTTTCGGCTAATGGAAAGTTGGTGTATGTAGTGGAAGAATTATCGGGAATGTTAACAGCATATTCTTTTCAGCGAGGTGTATTGAAAAAACTACAAAGCTATGCAGGCCATCAGCCCGGGGCAGGGAACAACCATGGAAGTGCAGATATACAAATTTCTCCCGACGGAAAATTTTTATACATGAGCAATCGGGAGGACGAGAATAGTGTTGCAATTTTTAGCGTTGATGAAAAGACGGGATTACTGACTTCTGCCGGCATACTATCTACCGAAGGGAATCATCCGAGGAACATGCTCATCGATCCAACAGGAAGGTATCTGCTGGTTGGGAATATGAAAAGCAATGAAGTGGTGATTTTTAGAAGAGATATGGGCAATGGACAACTTCAACTAACCGGCCGTTTTTCAATTCCAAGTCCTTCATGTTTAAAAATGATTCCACGTTAATTCAATTTTTCCCTTTCCCGAGTAAAAAAAAGCCCACTGGAAAGTGGGCCTCGAAACAAAACAGAGAAGAGAAAGATTATTGAAAAATATCGGCCCATACCGGAGTTCCCAGGAGGGAAACATTGGAAACTAATTTTTCCAGAATCGGCTTGCGTTTACCGAGATTGGAGCGAAATGATGATTGGTTCGGAATATTTCTAAGTGAATTTGCATCTTGTTGCGTTGCTTGCTGAACTGATTGTTGTGCAGTAACGCTATTTGAAACATTCCATTTTTCCCATTGCACCAGATCATTGGCGGCTATAATTGCGTGACCTTGAGAACGATGATTGATAACTTCAACGGAAGGAGCGGACAAGTAGCGATCGCCGATTAGTTGAGCTGTATATTGCTGAACATGGGAGACAACACCCGGTTCCGCCAGCGGAGGTTGAGCAAGAATCAGCTGGTGCAGGGGGAATGCCTGTTCAAAAGCTTCCACCACTTTTTTCCAGCCATGCATTTGTTCTGATATAGAAGCTGGGTTGGACCAATCTTTAACCACCAATACATGGGTGATGTAGACTTTATCGATATTTTTTTCAATGCCGTATTTTTCGCCCAGCCGTTGAATAAAATGGGTCCATACGGTGAGCAGACGATTGCTATTAATGGATGAAGTTCCCTGAGGATCTGAGGAAGAAGTTTGCTTGATCCACTCCGGCATTCCGGAGAGTGGGTCTATCTGCAGGGAGATTTTTTTACCCTGGTTACGAGCAGATTGAAGTTGGCCATCGATGAAGCTCCAGTCGAAGGTATGTTCATCGGGCTGACAAAATTCCCAGCCGATGCGCAGCAGGATGGTGGTTGGTTCTGAAGTGGAAGAAACAATTGTGGGGTTGGAAGTGGCGGCGGTACTGATGAGGCAGCAGACCAGGAGCCAGGTTAAGTTTTTCATGTTTTCAGCTGTTAAGGATGTTTAATCAACCGGACAGCTGAGAAGTGGTGGGACTCGCCGAGCCGGTTATCGGACTTGCTTTCGGGTACCCACCACCTGTATATCGAAAACCAGGATACTGTTGGGAACGATCTTGTTGCTGCGGGCGCGGATGCCGTAAGCAAGGCCTGATGGTAATATGATACGGATTTTACTTCCCACGCTGCCCAGGGGTACACCAATTTGCCAACCTTTTATCAGGCGACGCAGGGGGAAACTGGCGGGATTGACCCCTGTCTGGTCGAAAATACTGCCATCAGCAAGAAAATAACCCTTATAAAAAACCTGCACGGTGTCTTCGACGGATACCGGTTCGCCACTACCTTTTTCTAATAGATGATAATAGACTCCGTTGACAGAACCTGTGGTATCGAGGTGTTGATCGGCAATGGCTTTAAGGATGGTGGCCTTATCTTGTTCTGCCTGCCAACTGCTATCGGTGTGGTTGTTGACATTGAATTGAGGACGGGCTTTCAGTGCGGGGCGCTGGTAACCGTTACCGGGCTTCGCGTCGGGGATTTGAAACCCGCCATTCCAGAGATAGAATTGACCGTCACGTTCACCGCCGCCGAAGTCGATGCGGTCTTTGGCTCTGCCGGTAGCATCGGTAGAAAAGGTGGCTTGTGTTAGTTCCTGCCAGCGACCATCGGTGGTTTGAATCCATTGGTTGTTGAAGAGGGCTTCGCGTTTTAGTTGACCGTTTTCCCCGGAAAAATTTTCAACAAAAGAATAGAGACGGCGCAGGTGACCGCTATCGCGAGGTGCGCGGAAGCAGGCGAGCATTTTCCATTGTTTCAGATCGGGAGAAAAGAAATAGCCGGTATAGATGGTGCTGTTCGAGGCGCTGTCATGAAGCGCGGTAACGAGAAAGGCATAGGTGGTGCCATTTTTCCAAGGATACACCCAATGGCTGTGCCCGCCGGTGCCTTCATTCCCAAATCCATGTGCAACCACATCTCTTCCCTGAGCGAGCAGTTTGACCTGGTTGGTATCGGGCACTTTAGAACGGTCGATGGCTTCGTTGCCGGCATCCCAAACGGAGAAGATGACTCTGCGTTCGGTTGGACTATTGATTTGGATACCAAAGTAACCACGGGAGAAACCGTTGGCCATGAAATAGCTATGGGGGGCATTGGAACTGGCGGGAATGGTCATTTCGCTATAAAAGGCAGCCACTTTGGTTGAATCGGGAAATGGATAGCGCAGGTGAACGGAGGCAGCGTTGCGCCGCAGCTGGGTATTGAAGTGCATGCCGGGTGTTGCGGTACCAGATAGTTCGATGGATTGAATATCTGCAACGGAGAATCCGCCCTGACGGACATCATCGAGGATGATTTCGTAGAAGCCACTGTCTTTGATGATGGTGCTACCAACTTTGATGGGGAGGTATTTATCGGAGCGAGGGATGGTTACCTGGGCTTTTTTGCCGGGCAGGGTTACTTGCAGGATGCTTCCTGCGGCTTTGTTTTTTGCCTGGAGGGAAACGTTGAGGGTACCGCCTCTGCGCAGGTAAAAATAGTAGTGCAGGGATTGGTCGGGATTTTTCCAGGTGGCGGCACGTTGAGAAGGGTTGAAGAGTTCATTTTCTTTTTCTTCTGCGGGGATGGCATAGCCGGTATATCCGGGGATGGAAAATACCTGTGCGGACAGTTGGGAAAAGGATAGAGAGAGGGATGCGAGTAGCCACCATTTTTTCATAAACCCTGTTTCTTCAAACTTAGTGAATTTGTGGGAATTTTTTTGGAGGGGAAGATTTGAAATCGAAAGAGGACGATGATATATCCTATTATAACATGGACAGATTGTATTCTCTAATTGAGCGATGAAACGAATTGTTAGTAAAATATGTATGAACGAAGGATTTAAATATTTCGTTCCATACAAATCAATCAATACCAACAAATTAACAATACAGCAAGGATATGTGATTTACGATGAGTTGAACAATTTAAATTGGATGATAGAGATTGAATCTGCAAATTGAGTTCTGAAAAATTGATGACAAAGATTATGGGAAATTGGGAGACGAAGTTGATTCGACACAAAGGTGAGCCAAGAATTGCCATCTATTTTGACAATGACCGTAAAAAAAATGATTTTGTCAAAAGTATTGCCGGGTCGAAGTGGAGTAGAACTTTGCATGCCTGGCATATTCCCGATACGGATGAAAATCGAGGGTATTTTGAGGTGGTATCTATGAACGGGCCAGTTATGAGTGAAGAGATACGTGGGGCTATAGCAGATTTCAAAGATTGGTTAAGATCCAGGAGGTACAGTGAAAATACGGTGGGGACTTATAGTGAAGCGTTGAAATCGTTTTTATTATTTTTTCATGGTAAGACCATTTCAGCCATTAGCAATCAGGATGTGATTGAGTACAACAATCGATACATTTTACAACGAGGTTTATCTGCTTCTTATCAGAATCAGGTAGTGAATGCTATTAAGTTATTTTTTCGGATAATAAAAAAAGCGGAGATAGACATTGCTGCAGTGCATCGACCGAAGCGATCGAAGAGTTTGCCTTGTGTATTAAGCAAGGAGGAGGTGAAGAGACTTATTTCTGTTCCTGTGAATCAGAAACATAGGATGATGTTGAGTTTGTTGTATAGTTGTGGGCTCAGGTCGGGGGAATTGCTAGCTTTACAGCCGAGTCATATAGATTCGGAAAGATGTTTGATTTTGGTCAAAAATGGCAAGGGCAAGAAAGACAGGATTGTGCCATTGAGTAGTAAGATATTGGGGATGTTAAGGGATTATTATCGGGTATTTCGGCCAAAGCGGTATTTATTTGAGGGACAGTTAGCGGGGGAAGCTTATGATGCCCGGAGTTTGCAGCAGGTATTAAAAGCGGCTGTGAAAAGGGCGGGTATAAATAAACTGGTGACATTGCATTGGTTGAGG
>JBJTJJ010000215.1:0-4251 GCA_046095445.1 Sediminibacterium sp. | reverse complement strand
TATTCGTAGAATGTTGTTTCCAATAGGACCAGTTATCGTTTTTGGTTCCAGCAATTTCCCCTTTGCCTATTCAACAGCAGGGGGTGATACAGCAAGTGCCCTTGCAGTCGGATGTTCTGTTGTGGTCAAAGCTCACCCTGCACATTTGAAGACATCCTGTACGGTGGCAAGTGCTATTCAACTGGCTGCAACTGCTTCCGATATGCCATCCAATGTATTTCAACACCTGGAGGAAGGTTCTTTTGAGGCAGGTAAATTACTCGTTCAACACCCACATACCGCAGCCGTTGGATTCACAGGATCTTTCTTAGGTGGTAAAGCATTATGGGATTATGCAGCCGCCAGGCCTTCCCCCATACCCGTTTTCGCTGAGATGGGCAGCATTAATCCCGTGTTGATTTTCCCCGATTATCTCAAAACTGAACATAGCAAATTGGCAGAAATGTATGCCGGATCAATTACGCTTGGAGTCGGACAATTCTGCACCAATCCAGGACTACTCATAGCCACCGAAGGGGAGGGATTGAATGAATTCATAGAACAATTGTCCAGCCGTTTGAATGCTATATCCCCTTGTGCTATGTTGCATGAAGGAATATCTAAATCATATCAAAATAATTCATCTAAGTTGTTGAATATCAAATCTGTTAATAGTGTAACATCTAATAAAAGTTTAGATAGCAATCATTGCGCTTATCCTATTTTAGCCACCGTTCATGCAGACATTTTCTTACAAGAGCCCGTACTCAAAGAAGAGGTATTTGGTCCATTTTCACTATTGGTCATCTGCCGGAACCAGGAGGAAATGATGCAGGTACTGAAGTCCGTACATGGTCAACTGACTGTGTCCCTCATGGCAACAGAATCAGATTTTTCTCAGCACGCTGAATTTATTCAGGCAGCTATATCTATTGCCGGTCGTCTAATTCATAACGGTGTTCCAACCGGAGTTGAAGTTTGTGAAGCCATGGTACATGGTGGTCCTTTCCCCGCGACTACTGATAGTCGTTTCACGGCTGTTGGAATTCAATCTGTCAAAAGATGGCTGCGACCTGTAGCATTTCAAAATTTTCCCAAAAACTGGCTCCCCGCGGAATTACAAAAGGGTAAAGCCTAGTATCAGTTGCAGGATAAAAATGGGTTGAAACAACTTTATACAACCGCAGTAACAGTGGGTTGTCGGAAACCTTTGGAATAATAATAACTGATAGATACAGATAATACATGATAGGCTACCAGCCAATAGATCACCCCGGGTAGAAAAGCGGATAGACCAAACCAATCACCTGTTTGCCAGAGAATGAAACCTACATAGCCCGCCTTACACAAGTCCCACACCCAAGCCCTTGAATTCCTATCCATTAATTCTGTATAGGCATATACTGAAATAAATACATAGCCACCATACCAAAAAATACCCGGACTTCCTATGGATGCTATGTTGCCAAAAAAATGTACCAGCATCAAAAGTAGAATCAGCATCTGTATCCAGATCCAGGTAGCGAATCCCGGCGAGGCCGGAGTATCATACTTGGAGAAATGATAGACATCCTCAATTTTATAGACGGGGTATTGTTTGCTCACATCCTCCGGTCTCCAACCAGTAGGCATGAACCAGATGCGCAACTTATCTTTCCAAAGCTGTGTTCTCCAGGCATCTTTGATCAATAACCATACATGCATGAAGTTGATCTTGATAGGATTCCAGGTAGCAACAGGGCGGGTGATACCATAAACTGCCGGAACCTCCGCCAACTCTTCCTGAAACGTTCCGAATAATTTATCCCAAATGATGAATATCTGACTAAAGTTCTTGTCCATATACTCCGGGTTGATGGCATGGTGTACCCGGTGATGCGCTGGGGTTACAATAACATGTTCCAGCCAACCCATTTTTCCGATGTGTCGGGTATGGTACCAAAATTGGGCAAAGAGATGAAGCGGAGCAACCACTGCAATCACTTTTGCCGGAACACCCAATAATGCTGCCGGAAGCAGGAAAATAGTAAATATCCTAACGATGGAAGAAATACTTTGTCTTAAGGCGCAGGCGAGATTGAATTCCTCACTGCTGTGATGCACCAGATGGGCATTCCAAAAAAAGTTCACGCGATGCTGAATCCTGTGTACCCAATACCCCATAAAGTCCAGAGCAATGAACGCTGCAAAATACATCCAGAACGCAGAGTGAATCTGCATCAAAGCCCAATGTTGCACCATCCATTCGTAAGAAAGCAACACAATGCTTAGTCCCAATACATCTTTTGTTACATTGGTCAATCCCGAACTGAGACTGGAGATCATATCCATGTTGCGCACGGTATCATTTCCCCGATATATTCCATAGAATTTTTCTGCTAGCACCAGTAACAGGAAAATGGGCATGGCAATCAATAAAATTTTTCCGTAAGTTTCCATTTGATTAGCGTTCTGCAAAATTAGTCATTTTATCAACCCGCCGCGCTTCATGCCTACCCAGCCTATTGTAACCCCATTTTCGGTACCGGAACGCTTCAGTTCCCCTGCATTTTACTGCATTGATGGCCATACCTGTGGTAATCCGGTGCGCGTAGTTGCGGCTGGTGGCCCCGCTTTGGAAGGGATTAATATGAGTGAAAAAAGACAACATTTTCTGCGGGAATTTGATTGGATCCGAAAAGGACTCATGTTCGAGCCCCGCGGACATGATATGATGAGTGGAAGTATTTTGTATCCTCCGCACGATCCAGCCAATGATGTGGCCATTTTGTTCATTGAAACAAGTGGTTGTTTACCCATGTGCGGTCATGGCACCATTGGTACAGTCACCATTGCCTTGCAAGAAGGACTCATTAAGCCCCAAACACCCGGCACCCTTCGCTTGGAAACACCTGCAGGTTTGATAACCGTACATTATACAATGGAAGGTGAAAAGGTTACTGCCGTAAAAATCATCAACGTACCTGCCTACCTAGACCAAATGAATCTCCCGGTAATCTGTGAAGGACTCGGTTCAATTCAGGTAGATGTCGCCTACGGCGGAAATTTTTATGCGATCGTCGACCCACAAGAGAATTTCAACGGGATAGAAAATCATACTGCTGCCGACTTAATCAACTGGTCTCCACAACTACGCAAGGCGATTAACGCGGCCTATACCTTTGTTCACCCCTATGATCCTACCATCCGGGGATGCTCTCATATATTGTGGACAGGGAAGGTGATGAATCCGGCTTCACATGCCCGCAATGCCGTTTTTTATGGTGATAAAGCCATCGATCTATCACCTTGTTGAACCGGTACTTCTGCACGTATGGCGCAATGGTTCACCAGGGGAAAATTAAAACAAGGTGATTCTTTCATTCATGAAAGTATTATCGGTTCTACTTTCACCGGTACCATTGAGGGAGTTACGGAAATCGGGGATAAACCTGCGATTATTCCAGGGATTGAAGGTTGGGCAAGGGTATATGGTCATAACATCATCACCATCCATCCCGAAGATGATCCTTATGCCTATGGTTTTCAGGTAGTATAATTCAACTCTTATGCAAGTAGTAATAATTGGTGGTGGTATTGTCGGTTGTAGCAGTGCCTGGTTTTTACAAAGGGCGGGTCATGATGTAACTGTACTTGATAGCGGTGATTCCATACCCAACTGTTCTCACGGTAATGCCGGATATGTTTGTCCGAGTCACTTCATACCCTTAGCCACACCCGGTATCATACAACAAGGTCTCCGCTGGATGTTGAACAAGGAAAGCCCTTTCTATATTCAACCCCGATTGGACATGGATCTTATTCGCTGGGGTTGGCATTTCATGCGCTCTGCGAATGAAAAAAAAGTAACAGCCGCAGCAATACCATTGCGCGACATTGCCCTTTACAGCCAGTCAATATACGAGCAATGGGCATCCATGCCTGACTTTAGTTTTGGGTACGAGAAAAAAGGATTACTGGAAATTTATCAAACGGAAGAGGTAGCCAAACATGCTGCAGATACTTGTGAGAGGGCTTGTGAGATTGGACTGGAAGGAACCCGCTTGCTGGACAGGAATGAATTGCAGGAATATGAACCTCATGTGAAGTTCCGTGCACTCGGTGCCATTTGGTTTCCGGGTGATGCTCATTTATATCCCCAGCTACTGATGGAGCAATTGAAAAATCAGCTCACTTCGGCCGGTGTTCAATTCATTCGTGAAAAAGTAACAGGTTTTCATACAGACTCTCAGCAGTTGAGATCAATACGCACAGCTGAAAACACTTATCCGG
>JBJTJJ010000214.1:0-1498 GCA_046095445.1 Sediminibacterium sp. | reverse complement strand
GCTACCTATTTATTGGAAAATCCACAAAAAATAACGCTCACCAATGGCTATGGTTTTTTTTCCATTACGGTTCGTCCGGGAAATTATCGCCTGGTTGTAAGTTCTGCAGGTTATACAACTGATACACTTCCAGTTGAAGTGACATCCAATCTCACTCTTGTAGTAAAATTACAACAGACCGGAAAGGAATTGACAGAGGTAGTGGTTAGTACGAGCCGCAAAAACGATCAGGTAACCAAACCATTGATGGGAGTTCAGCGGCTGACCATGAAAGAGATGAATAGTGTGCCGGTAATCTTTGGAGAAAGAGATGTATTAAAAACCATTCAACTATTGCCGGGCGTTAAATCTGCCGGTGAGGGAAACAGCGGTTTTTTTGTCCGGGGAGGTGCTGCCGATCAGAACCTGATTTTACTCGATGAAGCAACGGTATATAATGCCTCACATCTTTTGGGATTCTTTTCATCCTTTAACTCCGATGCCATCAAAGATGTTACATTGTATAAAGGTGCAATGCCGGCAGAGTATGGTGGCAGACTGGCTTCTGTGGTTGATGTAAAAATGTTGGATGGAAACAACCAGTCCTTTCATGCCAGTGGAGGTATTGGCTTGATTTCCTCTCGTCTTAATTTGGAGGGACCCCTGGAAAAAGACAAAGGATCTTTTATCGTCAGTGCGAGAAGAACCTACGCTGATGTTTTTTTAGGTTTATCCCGTGACAGCAGTATACGGGATAATAGTCTTTATTTCTACGATTTCAATGCAAAAGCCAACTATACCCTCAACAAAAAAAACAGACTTTTTTTATCGGGATATTTTGGTAGGGATAAACTTGGATTTGGAAGAACCTTTGGTATTGATTATGGAAACAGCACAGCCACATTGCGCTGGAACCATATTTTCAATGGAAGGTTGTTCATGAATAATTCGTTGATTTATAGCAATTATAATTATAACATTGAAATCAAATCTGGAGTCAATAACCTGCTGATTAAATCTAAGATTGAGGACCTCTCACTTAAAACCGACTTTCAATATTTCATCAACAATGACAATAAATTCAATTTTGGTTTTCAGGTAACCCGGCATTTGTTGTCACCCGGTGTGGTAGAAGCATCTGTGACTTCCAGTTTCAATTCCCAGGCTCTTCCACTCAAGCGAGCTATGGAAAGTGCGGCTTATATCAACCATGAATATGCCCCTATTCCTCAACTCCGCTTCAATTATGGATTACGACTAACACATTTTGCATTTATGTGACACGGAACATTTTATATTTATGATACTGCCGGGAAAATTAAGTAGTTAATACAAAAACATTCCGTGTCTTCGGTAGAATATAACCTGAATCCTGAAACCAGCATTTCTGCCATTTGGTTATTGACTCCCCTGAGTTCTTTCAAAGCTTCATTTACGAGGAATGTTCAAAATCTGCACATGCTCAGTAATTCAGCAGCTATCAATGCAACGGATATCTGGATTCCCAGTAGCAACAATG
>JBJTJJ010000213.1:0-12991 GCA_046095445.1 Sediminibacterium sp. | reverse complement strand
AGAGTGACTCCCGTTTAAAAAATTGGGTAACCGGAAGAAGAAAAATTACTTCCGAAAAAGTCTTAATCCCTAGAAGAACAAGCCAGGGCAGAAGCAGTCTTTGATCAAAAAAGACAGCTATCATTCCAATTAAAAGCAGTGCATTTACCAACCATACTCCGAGCAAAACGCTAAAAATAACCGGCTCACCATAACTGTCCGCCTTACTTGCCCATCGTATCCTTTGGTGTAAAAAATCTTTCCAACTCATTTGTGGCCGGGTGCTGACAATTGCCTGATCGGACAACAAGTAGCCAATGTTTTGAGGAAAGGCTTTCTTCACCTTATGCATCAATAGCATATCATCGCCTGTAGGTAAGTGCTCATTTCCATCAAATCCACCCACCGTATAAAAAACCTCTTTTTTATACGCCAGATTGGCCCCGTTGCACATACTGTGAAATCCTGCCCCAACAGATGCTGCTGTGATTCCCTGCATCGTCATAAAGTCCAGTTCCTGGAATTTCGATAAAATGCTGTTCCCCCAATGAAAAATTACCGGCGCCGCAATGAAAACTGGTTGATGTACATGTATGTAGTTATTCAGTAACATCAGCCATTGTTCTGGAACGATGGCATCGGCATCTGTGGTTACTATCCAGGTACCCCTGCTTTCACTTATCCCTACTTCTATGGCCCGCTTTTTAAACTGGGTGTTACCTGACGTGGGAAAGTCTTTCAGCGAAAGTAAACGCAAAGTAGGGTACTCTTTCTGCAGTGCCTGCACCTGTTGGGAAGTATCATCTTCGGAAAAATCATCGATTACTATTACCTCAAAAAGATCGGAGGGATACCGGTTACTGTAGACTGACCGGATACAGGCGGCAATAGAGGCCGATTCATTGCGGGCCGGTATCAGGATCGAGAAAAATACCGCGGGCTCTGTTATTGAGGTACCGGCATCAAATGGCCTCAGCTTACGGTAACAAATGCTGTAAACAGCCATCAGCAGCACATAGCCGCCCATTCCAATACTCGTTGCCCAAATCCACCCGTTGATCATAACAACAAAGAAAAACAATATTTGCTAACCGCTTACCCGGTTAGCCGGCTATAGTCGGGGGTGCTCTTTTACCTAAAATTTAGTTTCTTTTTTTTGGCTGTTTCCCTAAAACACGTCAATTTTGAAATTAGTTGCATAACTAACTATATGCCCAACAACCAATTCAAGCGTGGGGAATTGTACAGCGTCATTAACGGAATGGCTTCCACAGCTGTGGCACGGCGTTTGCAGAAGAATTTCCGGCAGGCGGGACTTGAAATCACGATTGAGCAATGGAGCATATTGTATCATTTGTGGAAGCAGGATTGTCTCAGTCAGCAGGAGCTTTGTAATCGTACATTTCGTGATAAACCTAGTATCACCCGATTGATTGACAACCTGGAAAAGCAGAAACTAGTAAAGCGCATGGCTTCTAAAACAGACCGTCGTATCAACCTGGTGTGTCTCACTCCGGCAGCAGTAGAGTTGCAAGACCTCACCATTTTGATTGCCAACCAGACAATGGATGAGGCGCTGATAGGAATTACAAAGGACGAGATCAATGTGGTGAAAAACGTTTTTCAACGCGTGTATGATAATTGCATCAACGGCTCTAATTCCTGATAGTTTACACAATATAAAACCAACAATATGGAAACCACGATGACAGCGAAAGCCCTGCGCGGCGGTGAATGGATTATCGCACCCAGTGAGGCCTACGAGACATTTATCCGGGAAGATTTCAATGAGGAGCAGAAGATGGTACTGGATATGTGCCATCAATTTCTGGAAACGGAAGTCCTTCCCATTATCGATCGGATTGACAAACTTGAACCCGGACTCATGCCCTCCCTCGTACAGAAAGCAGGTGAGCAGGGGCTCTTGGGCACTTCATTGCCCGAAGAGTATGGTGGACTGGCAAGGGACTTTATTACTTCAACCCTCGTTAATGAGGGGTTGGGTGGTGGATTCTCTTTTTCAGTAGCCGTTGCTGCCCACACCGGTATCGGAACATTACCCATTTTATATTTCGGTAACCCCGAGCAGAAATCCAGGTACATCCCTAAACTGGCTTCCGGTGAATGGAAAGGTGCGTATGGACTGACGGAGCCCAACAGCGGAAGTGATGCACTGGGTGCAAAAACTACTGCCCGCTTGAGCGAGGATGGAAAATACTACATTCTGAATGGCCAAAAATGTTGGATTACCAATGGTGGTTTTGCTGACGTCTATACCATTTTTGCCAAAATTGATGGAGAAAAATTTACCGGTTTTATAGTTGAGCGAGGCATGGAAGGATTTACCCAGGGACCGGAAGAACACAAAATGGGCATCAAAGGGTCATCTACCGTTCAGCTGTATTTCCAGGATTGTAAGGTGCCTGTTGAGAACGTTTTGGGTGAAATAGGTAAAGGCCACCTCATTGCCTTTAATATTCTCAACATTGGCCGGTTGAAACTTTGTGCAGCAGCGTTAGGGGGTGCTCGTGGCTCAGCCAAGACATCTGTAGAATATGCAAAAACCAGAGAGCAGTTTAAATTACCTATTGCCAAATTTGGCGCTATTCGTCATAAGATCGCTGAAATGGCTATCAGGGTCTGGGTAGCAGATGCTGCTTTGTACAGAACCGCTAACTGGATTGAGCAAAAAGAGCATGAATTAAGGGAATCTGGAAAATCATTTGCCGAATCACTACTTGGTGCTGCCGAGGAGTATGCTATTGAATGTAGCATGCTGAAAGTATACGGCAGTGAGGTACTAGATTATGTAGTGGATGAGGGTGTTCAAATTCACGGAGGAAATGGATTCAGCGATGAATACCTGATTTCCAAGGCCTATCGAGATAGCCGCATTAATCGTATTTACGAAGGCACCAATGAAATTAACCGGCTGCTGACAGTAGATATGGTATTGAAAAGAGCTATGAAAGGTAAACTCGATCTGATGGGTCCGGCTATGGCTGTTCAGAAAGAGTTGATGAGTATTCCGGATTTTGGTTCGGAAGAAGAGGGTGCATTTGCTAAAGAGATCAAATATGTTGCTCAATTCAAAAAAGCCATTTTGATGGTGGCTGGCGCCGCAGTGCAGAAGCTGATGATGCAACTGGAAAAAGAGCAGGAGGTATTGATGAACATTGCCGATATGGCTATTGAAGCCTTTCATGCCGAGTCTGCCCTATTGAGAACAATGAAACTGGCTGAATTAAGAGGGGTTGAAGCAGTTGCCCTGGAAAGGGATGTGATGCAGACCTATTTATATGATGCTGCTGATAAGATCAATAAAGCCGGAAAGGATGCGCTCAACAGCTTTGCTTCCGGAGATGAACTGAAGATGATGCACATTGGATTAAAGCGCTTCACCAAAGTAGAACCCTTTAATTCTAAAGATGCCAGAAGGCGTATTTGTGAAAAGGTATTGGCAGATCCGGGGTACTTTTTCTAAAAAAAGACCATAAAAGTGACTTTTTTACAAAAAGTTGCTTATTTTGACCTCCGTTTACGATTGCTTGCTAATTGAAAACCCCACTGCCGAAAGGTTTGTGGGGTTTTTTAGTGCCGGGAATGTTGCTAAAAGGTATGGTCGGTTACCGGCTTAGGTTGAAAGCGTAAAGAACATTTACCTTCTCCCTTTCCTGTAAAAAGCGATGCACCACAGGTAGATTCTATTTCCCTGTAAAAAATCAACGGGATATTCCAAGACTATCCAGGTCCCTTAACAATATGGTAGGTAATTCCTTTCTCTTCATGCGGGAAATCACTAGTTCTGCCACTTTTTCTGCCTCTTTTTGAGAAGAAAATCCCCTGGTACCTTCTACTGCCGGCATCTGTTGCTGGTGGATGAAGAGTGAGTCATTGACTAAAACGTCATACCCCCAGCCGAGGGGGGTATGATAAGTAGTATAAGTTAATTGAACCCAGTCACCTCTGTCAGACTTTCTGTCGACTCTGGTATAAATAAAGAGCAGAACAGAGAAAGCAAATAACAGATAAATCCAGTTAGTATTAATCCACTGAATTAAAGGCTTCTTCGGGCTTGAATTCGTCGATGTCATCAAAATAGAAAGAGTTGTTCTTGCCACAGCTTACGTAACCTCTGCCTTTAACAGTAAAGGCAACTGCACCAGTTCTTTCAGTACGCTCATAAGGTGTTTTGCGTGCCCAAAGGTCAGTGGCAATATCATATTCCCATGTTTTCTTGGTGAATGCTCCGCTTTCTCCAACGGTTAAGTAGGCTTTTGTTCCTACCACGAAAGCTACAGCGTTGTGGCGCTGGATGTCATTATAATCATTATCGAAAGCATCGGTGCTGATATTGGTAATATCTCTTAGCTGGGTCCAGCTGGAAGGATTGGCTGGATCATACATCCAGAAATCAGTAAGCGTATTACCATTATTAATACCTGTTACCACATAGGCTTTATTGTTGTATACAAATGCAACCGCAGCAGAGCGCTTACTTCCTCCCAGACTCACGCGCTGTGTCCAGGTACCATTAGCCCCAGTTGCAGGGTCAAACTCCCAAAGATCTTTGGTGTGTCCACCATCAAAACCGGTGGAGATGTATCCCCTGCTACCGATCCCGAAAGCAACAGCATCATAGCGGGAGGTGCCGCCAAAATCTGTTCTGCGGGTCCATGTATTAGTCGCAGGGTTATATTCCCAATTGTCTTTTAAACGATTTAATCCATCGAAGCCGGTGGCTATATATCCACGAGTACCAACACTGAAGCCCACAGCTGAATTACGGGCTGCACCGGGGAATTGTGCACGCTGTAACCAGAAATTTTTCACTGGATCGTAGGCCCAAAAATCAACATATCGGTTACTGCCATCAAAGCCGGTTCCGATATAGGCAGTATCACCTATTGTGAAGGCAACAGCTTCTGTACGGGCATTCCCTTCAAAATCTGATCTCTTCACCCAGTTACCACTAAGGTCAGTAGAAGGTGTGGAGGTATCTTTGGGTCCACAAGAAATAACAATTAAAAAAATGCTGACAGGTAAAAAAATGTAATACTTAAGACGCTTCATGGATGCTGTTTTGGCTTAAAGTTTATCCATAGGGGAGGAAGTTATTTTCACGACAATAACTCTCCCTTTGGGGAAGGCGAAAGTAATTATTTTGTCTTCAATTGGCCGCATAAAATTCCTTTTTTCGATTACTTTAACATATTTGGTATGGTTAGTTCGGTTAATTTTACATTTTTGCCGAGAAAATGAATGCAGGGTATGCCGGGAAGATGCTCAAACACTTCACGGATAGCGTTTTAAATGATTAATTCCTACTACTCCAGCAACTTATTTTGCTTATCAAAAATTAGGTAAAACCAAAACCAACAGATGTCGAAATTTCAATCATTTGTTCTTCTTTTACTGCTGTCGTCGTTCTGGTTCTCCTGCAAAAAAGTTGACATTAAGTTCGGTGAGCAGTTCCTCGATAACGGGTACACTCAGATCATGAAAATTGATACTTTCAATGCAGATCTGACCACCATTCGTGTTGATTCCTTCCCAACTTCTTCCTCCGGTGCTTCCTTGCTTGGAACATATACTGACCCCTACTTCGGGAAGATTACATCGCAATGTTATTCCGAGATGATCCCTCCTTTTTATGAGGGGCCGTACACCAATACTTTTTTTGATTCTATTTGTCTGATCATGATACCTAACCAGGTATTTTATGGAGACAGTTCCCAACCGGTTCAGGTGAATGTGCACAAAGTGACACAGATCATTAATGGGTATGAAGAAAATCCCCTCCAGATCAACAATGTTCGTGAGTTTCCCGTGGATCCCGTTCCGCTCGGAAGTGCTTCCGTTTTGGTTAGGCCGCTTCGCAGGGATTCAATCAAAGTCCGACTTTCCGATGCTTTTGGCATTGAGTTGTTGAATAAACTGGGTGACCCCAACGATAAAGACATGCGCACTTCCGATGCCTTCATCAAGTATTTCAATGGCATAAGGGTATCAGCCAATAGCAATAACACATTTGCATTTGGATGTAAAGACAGTCTGGTGATACGTCTCTACTACAAACAATCTCAGCTTTTCCTCAATTCCAAGAAATACGATATTAACATCGGAGCTAAATTCCATCACTACAATCAAATTTCTGTAGACAGAACCGGTTCTGTTTTACAAGATTTGAATACTAATAGAGAATTGCATAGTAGCCAAACCGGTAATGCGGCCTTTACTTCTTATGTGGGTGGGGCTATGGCAAGGGTTCGATTGAATTCTGTTCGCGATATTTTGAAGCTTCCCAACTATGCGAAATTGCTTCGTGCAACCCTCATTGTTCGGCCACTCCGCGGATCTTACAGTCCGAGTTTCGCTTTGCCACCCTTGTTAAGAATGGCTTCCACCAATGTGAACAATCAAATAGGTTTTGATCTTTTCTTCGTCAATAACGGAACCGCTATCACCCAATATGGTAACCTGACACTTGACTATTTGTACGGAGAAAATACCAATTATTTTTATGATGTAACAGATTATGTGGGAACGCTGGTCAAGGAGCCGACCCTAAGCAACCCTGGTATGTTGATGCTGCCCCCGGGTCCTTTAATGGTTTCATCCTTCAACAGGCTGGCAGTTGGAAATAGATTAAATAACAATGGTAAGACAGAGCTAATCCTGGTTTACGCAGCCGTTAAATAAATATGAATAAATTTTCCATCATATTCTTTTGTTGTACCTGCATATTGTTGAGTGAACCGGTATTGGCACAAAACAATACTTCTCCCTATTCTATGCTGGGTATTGGGGATCTGGAAAAAAGTAATTTTGATCGCACTTCAGGAATGGGTCATGCAGGGATTGCACTTTCCTCCAGCCGATTTATTTACCAGGCAAATCCTGCTTCTTTTGCAGCACTCGAACAGCATTTTCTGTTCTTTGAAGCATCCGCAAGATTTAAGAATGTTTCTTACACCGGAACACCTATCACAGATCTTACCAGCAACGTATCTAATGACCTCCAATTTAAAAAAGTCAATCTGGGCACCAAGGTAACACCTCGCTGGGCCGTGGGTTTCGGACTGAATCCTTATAGTACGGTCAGCTATTCATTTTCCGGGGTTAAAGCCATTCAGGGAAGTAATCTTTTTGTTAATGCTTTTTATACAGGTACTGGTAATACCAGTTTAGCCTATATAACCAACAGCTATGCTGTCAATAAGAATCTGCAGGTTGGATTGCAAACATCCTATGTTTTTGGTCACATGGAAGAATCAGAGACGCTTGCAGGACAACTTACTGACAGTTTAATTAGCACTGTTAGAAACAGAACTGTAGGTCAGGCCAGATTTAAATTCGGACTCCAGTATAAAACTGCTCTGAATAAACAATGGGATGTTGCATTCGGCGGCACCTATACACCCAAGACGAATCTTTGGTCAAATACCAGTATAAAAGCCCGATCAGGCAATACAGTATTGCTGCAAAATGATTACTACGAATCTTCTTTTTTTACCCTACCAGTAGCTTATCAGGCAGGTATGGCAGCTACCTTCAAAAAAGCTTTTACCCTGGCTTTCGATTATCAATATGAAGGATGGAGACAAACCAATTATAGCGGAGTGAGTTATTTACTGGACGACAGCCGTCGCTATTCCGGTGGATTTGAATATTCTAAAAAAGGTTCTTATCTCGATCAGTCCTTCGAAAAATTTTTCCTGCAAACAGGTGTTTTCTATACTGATTCATACCTGCGTATCAATGGTATTCAATTAAAAGATTATGGGCTAACCCTCGGAGCAGGAGCTGAGTTGTCTCGGACTCCATTGAGCAGTCTCGCCATTCAGGCGGCACTGGAACTGGGCGTTAGGGGTACAACCAATAAAGGTCTAATTAGAGAAAGTTACACTCAGTTTACACTCTCACTTTGTTACCGTGATTTCTGGTTGTCACGCAAACTGAAACGCTACGACTAATTCCCCCTGTCATTGACAGATTTCGTCTGAATGCTAATATTGCTTTATCTTAGAACAATGATGAAGTATAGCTTTCTGCTTTTTGTAATAATCACTTGGCAGGCAAATGCTCAAAATATAAGTAAGTTGGTTAGAACCAACGGCAAATTATCTACGCTGTATTATGGCTTGGGTGAAGATCGTTTAGGGGGTGCATCTATAGGATATCTCGACTCAGGAGTTTTGTTGAAAGTAATCGATTCAGCCAAGGAACTTTACAAGGTTCAATTGTCTCAATTCCGTACCGCCTTTATCAATAAGAATTCGGTCACATCAGATAGCGTTACGAATCAATCCAATGGTTATCTCACCGCTTCTTTTAGTGCTAAGGGAGATTCTGTTTTAGATTATGTGGGTGTGGCAATGGAAGAACGTCTTCCTTATCAGAGCAGCATGCAAATCAATCCCTCTGCCATTGTAATAGATATTTTTGGTGTTCGCAGCAATACTAATTGGGTAACACAGTTGAGCTCTTTGAAGGAAGTAAAAAATGTTTATTACCAGCAAACTGCGGAAGATATAGTTCGCGTAACAATTGAATTACAGCACAGGCAACATTGGGGTTATTCCATTGGATACAAGGGAAAATATCTGGTAGTCAGCATTCGACGCCAGCCCCCTAAACTAGATCTAAGAAAAATGACCATTGCCATTGATGCCGGACATGGAGGTAGTAATACAGGAACCAGTGGCATAACCACCTATCAGGCAGAAAAAAATCTCACCTTACTTTATGCAAAGGAATTACAGAAATTGTTACAACGCAAGGGAGTTAACAGCATCATCATGACGAGAGAAACCGATTCTACCTTTGATAACAAAGAACGTATCCTCTTTTTACAGCAACAGCAGCCACATCTACTGATTAGTTTGCACTTCAATTCCAGTGTTAACAGACAGGTGAGAGGCGTGAGTACCTATTACAAGCACATCGGGTTTCGCCCCTTAACTCAACATATCCTGAACAGGATGTTGGAGTTGAATTTACCTGAATTTGGAAACATCGGACATTTCAATTTTGCGCTCAATGCACCCACTGATTTCCCCAACTGCCTTGTCGAAATAGCTTTCCTCAGTAATGAGGAAGATGAACGCCGCATTGTGAATCCAGTATTCAGGGCCTCGGTCGCCAAGAAAATACATGCCGGTATCATCGACTGGCTGCATGCATTGAAGATGTAATTCTTCAGGGCTTGATGTATCTCTCAAAAAAATCAAGGGTTCGCAACATCTGATCCATGCGTTGGCGATTGTTTCCGCTGCGGGTAATTTCGTGCGACGCTCCGGGGTGACGCACATATTCAACAGGCCTACCCAAAATTTTTAAGCTTCTGTAAATCATTTCACTTTGTATTACACCTGTACGCAAATCATTTTCACCATGGAAAATGATAAAAGGAGTTCTGATATTTTCAACATAATTGAGCGGTGATTCCCTGTCCAGTATTTTTTTAACTTCCGGCTGCCAGGGGTAGCCGCCAAAATAATTAGGTACCAGTCGCCAGGCATTACCCTCTCCCATGAAAGTTGTCAATTCATAGACTCCCCGCTGAGCACAAGCAGCTTTGAATCGCTGATCATGGGAAATAATCCACGCCACCAGATAGCCGGCATAAGATCCTCCGGTAACTGCCAATCGGTTTGTATCAATATATCCCTCACCGGCTGCTTTTTCCAGAGCCGTAAGGACATCCCTTGTCGGACCAGCACCCCAGTTATTCATGTTCGCGCGCAAAAATTTTGATCCATATCCACCAGACCCACGCGGGTTGGCATAAACAACTACATAGCCCCTGCTGCAGTAATATTGAAATTCATGCCACATGGAATTTTCTCCCGGTCCCCACATCGCACTCGGTCCGCCATGAATATTCAAAATGGTAGCATATTTTTTACCGGGCTCAAATCCAGCCGGCTTCATGATCCAGTATTCCACTGTCATGCCCTCCTCGTTCACAAAACTTCTTTTTTCCGGAAAACTAATCTCCTTGTTAGACAACCAACTGCTATTCAAAGTGGATAGGGTCTGTTGATTTTTTCCATCTGCATCAGCCAACATGAGTTCAAAAGGACTGCTAACATTTGTTTGAACGAACAACAACCGATTGTTGGCGAGATCAAAACTTCCCACCCCTGCATCTGCAGCGGTAAGCGGTATGATTTTTTTAGCAGCAATATCTGCCTTATATAGAGGAATACCTCCATTACTTTGAGCAGTGAAATAGAGACTCTTCTCATCCTGACTCCAGGTGACGCCTCCCTTATTTCTGTCAAAGGGAAGTAGAGATGCCTCCCGGAAAGTGCCATTCATCGGAATCAGGTACAATTCAGGAATGTCAACTGCACCTGCCTTCCCCTTTTGAAATGCTACCCATTTGCCTGTTGGAGATATGCGAACACTATTATAAGACCAGCCGGATTCTCCCAACCATTTTCTTAATTGAGTGGTTCCAGTGTCTGCTATGAAAATACTGGATTCCTGCACTCTGTCCGGATGCTGTTCCGAGTAGATATTCCCTGTTATCAGTATTTGTTTTCCATCGGGAGTGAATGCACCTGATGTAAATCTGCCGAAGCCGGTTGTAACGGGTCTGGGTTTCGCCCCCGGAATTACCGGTACCATGAACAAATGACTAAAAGAAATATCACCGCTGGTGGTCGTCTCTTCCTGGAAATTCAGGTGGTTGATGACTTTTGCCTTTTTATCTTTCAGGTTATTCTGTAACCATGCCTGAACGGCTGCCTTATCACCATCGGGATCCGGCTGAATTCCGGAAGGAAGGAAAGCAGACTCGTTGTCAACACCGGGTTTTTCCAGTGGAAACAAGGGCGCTTTTTTACCGGGATTCAATTGTTCGTCTGCATACAAATCAAGTAATGGAACCTGTGCGGTAAACAACAGGTGTTGTCCCTGTGGGTGCCAAACGGGATTGGTCGCGCCATACCGTGATTGTGTCAACTGAACGGGTTCACCACCATCTAACCGCAACAAGAAAATCTGGGGCTTACCCTCCACTGCCCGCACAAATGCCAGTTGTTGTCCGTCAGGGCTCCAGGCAGGTTGAGAAGCCCCCTCCTTACCCGTAAGCATTCTTGGATTACCGGGCTGGCTCAATTGAATCAAAGCTAGGCGGTTGAGATAATTGTATTCATCTTTTTTTTCCTTATCGGGTTCAATACTGTTCAGCACATACACCGCAGATTCCCCTCCGGGACGAAAGGCAACCTGAGTTACCTGCCGGACATTCAGCATATCGGTCACTTTTATTTTTTGCTTTACGGGTTGAGCAGATATCGGTTCAAAAGAAAAGGTACCAACCACGAACAAAAAGAAGGCGCTGAATGAAAATATTTTAACCATGATCAAATTTTTAGAAACGGAAGTTAATCAGTTTTACGAAGGCATACCTACATTTTGTACTTTTAAAAAAAATATCATATATGGGAAAGATGGCAGATGAATTCAATGAGTACAGGGAGAGAATGAATGAAGTGATTCTAAGTAAAGACAACCTGGTATTGAAACGTTTTTGGAACCTCGACGGACATACCTACGAGCAGGGGGCGCTTGATGCTAAGACAAAAGAAATGCTGGGTTTGGTAGCAAGTATGGTGCTCCGTTGTGATGATTGTATTCGGTATCACTTGGGCAAAAGCAGGGAGCAGGGGGTTTCTACCGCTGAAGTGTACGAGGTATTTGCTGTTGCCAATATTGTAGGGGGAAGTATTGTAATTCCACATACCCGCAGGGCCGCTGAATACTGGGAAGAATTGATAGCTGACAGTCCGTCTGCTGAATAATTTACTGTATATTTGATATCATCAATTATTTCTATTTAATACTTTGAAATATGGCTGAAGTTGCAGCACCGGTGAATCCGGCACTTACATCGAAAGATTTTGTTACTGACCAGGAAGTACGCTGGTGCCCAGGTTGTGGTGATTATTCTATTCTGGCACAGGTGCAGAAAGTAATGCCCACCATAGGTATCGCCAGAGAAAATATTGTAATGGTAAGTGGAATTGGCTGCAGTAGCCGGTTTCCTTATTATATGAATACATATGGTATGCATTCCATTCATGGAAGGGCAACTGCGGTGGCAAGTGGATTGAAAGCGGCACGTCCTGAATTAAGTGTTTGGATTATTACCGGTGATGGTGACGGACTCAGCATTGGAGGAAACCATACGCTTCATCTGCTTCGCAGGAATTTTGACGTCAATTTGCTGCTCTTCAATAACCAGATTTATGGACTTACCAAGGGTCAATATTCGCCCACTTCGGAAGAAAATAAAGTAACCAAGAGTACCCCATTCGGAAGTATCGACCATCCCTTTAATCCAATGGCATTGGTGCTGGGTGCGGATGCAAGTTTTGTGGGAAGAAGTATGGACAGAGACCCCAAGCATCTTCAATACATGCTTACAAGAGCGCATCAACACAAGGGTTCTTCCTTCCTCGAAATCTATCAGAATTGTAACATTTTTAATGATGGCGCTTTTGAGGTGTTCACAGAAAAAGGTACCAAGGCCGAAGAAACTCTCTTTGTAGAGCAAGGAAAGCCATTGGTGTTTGGCGCCAACCAACAAAAGGGTGTAAGATTGGATGGGTTAAAGCCCGTTGTGGTAGAATTAGGGACTGATTTTTCAGCTGATGACTGCTGGATTCATGATGAAAAAGATTTCTTTAAAGCCCAGATACTTACCAGACTTTTTGATCAGCCCATGGGTTCGGGCGGACAGTTCCCTCGTCCTTTTGGTGTGTTTTTCCAAACTGATCGTCCTTGCTATGAAGACGTGTTGACAGCTCAGATCAATGATTTTATTGCCAGCAAAGGAAAGGGTGATCTGGATAAATTATTACGTGGTAGAGAGGTTTGGGAAATTACTGAGTAATTGCCACCTCTTACAAAACCACTATTCCCTGTCGAATAGCAAAAGTTACCAATCCTATTCTGGAGGATACATTGATTTTTTTCAATAGGGTATCCCTATAGC
>JBJTJJ010000212.1:0-4468 GCA_046095445.1 Sediminibacterium sp. | reverse complement strand
GGTGGAAGCATTTCTACTATTAGTAAAAAAATTAGGGTTTTCGTTGCCTTTCAGATTCCCTCACAGATTCTGAGTGCACTCACCGATGGCACCTCTAAAATTTGGGTTACCGATAAAAGTGCTCCGGGACATTTTGGTGTAGGGCCTGCAGATGCCTTCGCTCCAATTTGGTATTCAGCAACCCCTGATAGCAGAGAGCCCTGCGCGTATGATGATGAAATAACTTTTGCTAAAAACGCCAATAATCAGGTATTTATGAATGTAAATAATAAGGGGGAATCTTTTTCTATCGGTGCTTCCAGTGCATTTTATGGCTTCAGTGGGGGTGACAATTGCTTTCCCATTAATACGGGCGGTAACAAACAATTGATTTTCCAAAATGCTACCTCTACTTCCACACCAGCACAATCTACCAGAATACAATTTACAGTTCCCGGAAATGGAATTATTAATTTTGGTACCGGTGGTACAGTTTATGAAATTCTCGAAATAACACCAACTACTATCCACCTTAGAAATATAGGTATAGATGGAAATTCCTGGTATCAGAAATTGAAAAAGAAACCCTAATGTGGCGCATCATTTTATTAGTAGGATTTGTTACATGGGGTTGTGGTGATAAAAATTCCACCCCCACTCCTGTAACACCCTCTAACTTGGTGGTATCAGCAACTATTGCAAACGATAATAGCGGCAATGTTCAGTTTTCAGCCACAGCAAACAATGCTGATAGTTATGACTTCGATTATGGCAATGGAATTTTTCAAAATTCTGTAACCGGCAAAATCACCTACAAGTACCTGTCTTCCGGTACCTATCAGGTGAATGTAATCGCAAAAAATAATGCTGGTCAGATAAGTAAATCAATATCTGTTACGGTTACTGTTGTGCAGTCATTGATCTGGTCAGATGAATTCAGCTCGCCGGGAGCACCGGATCCTGCTAAATGGGGGTATGATATTGGAGCAGGTGGATGGGGGAACAACGAATCACAACATTATACCAATCGATTGGATAATGCCGTTGTTTCCAATGGCACTTTGAAAATCATAGCAAAAAGAGAGAGTTTCAGTGGTAGTAGTTTTACATCCGCCCGTTTGTTGTCACGCAGTAAATTTTCATTCAAATATGGGAAGATCGAGGTGTCAGCTAAACTCCCGATTGGTGTAGGAACCTGGCCGGCCATCTGGATGCTGGGGGATAATTTTCCTACAGCTGGCTGGCCTGCTTGTGGTGAAATTGATGTGATGGAGCACAAGGGTTCGGATCCCAATAGGATTCATGCTTCCTTGCATTACCCGGGATTTTCCGGTGGCAATGCAGTAACCGCGACTACTGTTATCCAACAAGCCAGTTCTACTTTTCATCTGTATGCCTGTGAGTGGTCCCCACAATCAATTAAATTTTATGTGGATGGCGCACTCTTTCATACAGTAACCAACACTACTAATCTTCCATTCAATCAATCATTTTTTATTCTGTTGAACCAGGCTATGGGTGGAAATTTTGGAGGCAGTATCGATCCCAATTTTTCTGCCGCTACCTTCGAGATCGACTATGTAAGGGTATATCAGTAGAATCCTGTTTAAAGAAGTTCAATCATTATGTATCTCCCAAAAAAAATTTTGATCCGAATATTTTCAGCGCTACTTTTTATAGTAACATTTAGTACATCATTTGCTCAGTATCGTTATAATCAGCTGGTATGGGCCGATGAGTTCAGTCACCCCGGTTTGCTAGATACAACTAAATGGAATTATGATAAGGGTCGGGGTTGTCCTCAACTTTGTGGTTGGGGTAACAACGAGCCTCAATTTTATACTTGGGAACGCAAGGAAAACGCAAGGGTAGAGAACGGAGAACTAATTATTGAGGCACGGAAAGAACAATTTGAAGGAGCACCTTATACTTCAGCGCGATTAACTACCAAAGCAAAGGGCGACTGGCTATATGGTAGAATAGAAGTGCGAGCACTCTTGCCAAAGGGATTAGGTACCTGGCCTGCCATATGGATGTTGCCTACTCAAAATAATTATGGTAACTGGCCCAAAAGTGGTGAAATTGATATCGCTGAAACAGTAGGATATCAGAAAGATACGCTGCACCAGACCATACATACTGAAAAATATAACGGTATGTACCAAACTCAAAGAACAAAGGTTATCCCTTTGAAAAATCAGGGTGCTCAATACCATATTTTTGCCATAGAATGGTCAGCTTCAAAAATTGAATATTTTTTAGATGGCATAAAAACTTATGTCTTTGAAAAAGAGAATAATGCCTATTCTGTTTGGCCTTTTGATCGACCCTTCCATTTGATAGTAAATATGGCAATTGGCGGTAACTTTGGGGGCAAGAAGGGAATCGATGATTCGATATTCCCCGTACGTATGAAAGTTGATTACGTTCGGATTTACCAATAATTATTTTATGCGGCATTCTTTTTTGATTTTCCTGACTTTAACTGTTTTCTCAGGAAAAATACTTGCACAAGTTAACAACATCGATAGAAGAGTAGATTCATTGATGCGTTTGATGACCTTAGAAGAAAAGGTGGGACAGCTACATCAAATTACCAGCGATTTTGCTGCCACCGGTCCTATTACAAAAGATGGTGAAAAACAGGATAAAGTGAGGCAAGGCAGAGTAGGATCCTATTTAAATGTTACAGGTGCCGATAGAACACGATCATTGCAGGAAATAGCCATGCAATCCCGCCTGAAGATTCCATTGTTATTTGCTCAGGATGTAATTCATGGATTTCGAACTATTTTTCCACTGCCTTTGGCAGAAGCGGCTAGTTGGGACATTGAAGCCATTGAACGCGCTGCACATATAGCTGCCAAAGAAGCAGCGTCATCGGGGATTCATTGGACTTTCGCGCCCATGGTTGATATTTCCCGTGACCCAAGATGGGGAAGGGTTATGGAAGGAGCAGGTGAAGATACCTATTTGGGAAGTCAGATAGCCCGAGCACATGTAAAAGGATTTCAAGGTAAAGCAATAGGCGATACAAATGCAGTTATGGCTTGTGCCAAACATTTTATAGCTTATGGTGCTGCAGAAGGAGGTAGGGATTATAACACAACAGATATGAGTTGGCGTAGACTCTATGAGGTATATCTTCCCCCATTCAAGGCTGCCATGGATGCCGGAGTAGCATCATTCATGAATTCGTTCAATGACATCAATGGCATACCTGCCACCGCCCATTCTTACCTCCTTAGAAAATTATTGAAGAGCGACTGGAAATTTCCCGGTATAGTAGTTAGTGATTGGGGCAGTGTTGGAGAAATGGTGAATCATGGATATGCATCCGACTTATCAGATGCTGCCAAAAAAGCATTGATTGCCGGATGCGACATGGATATGGAAAGCAGGGCATACACGGCACACCTGGTGGAACTTGTTCAAAAAGGTGAGGTTAGTAATCAATTGCTGGATGATGCGGTAAAAAGGGTTCTTACAAAGAAATTTGAGTTAGGATTGTTTGAAGACCCGTATCGTTTTTCCAATACGGCTCGAGAAAAAGCAATATGGAATGAGCCAGCACATTTAGAGGCTGCTCGTGATATAGCTAAAAAGAGCATCGTTTTACTCAAAAATGATACCCTTAGAGGAGAAAAAAAACCTTTGTTACCAATTACAAACTATGCCAATAAAAAAATTGCACTTATCGGCCCCTTAGTGAAAGCAATAGGCGATAACAATGGATTCTGGAGTTATAGTTGGCCGGATGATTCAGCTAGAGTGGTTTCATTATGGAGGGGGGTGGTAGAGTTTTTGGGTTCAGCAAATCAACTTAAATATGCCAAGGGTTGCGAAATAACCGGCACAGATACCAGCGGCTTTGCCTATGCAAGAAAAATAGCAGCACAATCTGACATGGTTATTATAAGTGTTGGCGAGTCGGCAGTTATGTCGGGAGAAGCTAAGAGCAGAAGCAATATTCATCTGCCCGGAATGCAGGAGCAACTGGTAAAAGAGATGGTCGCAACAGGAAAGCCAGTTGTGGTTTTAATTAGTGCCGGAAGGCCCCTGGTGTTTAATTGGATAGCTGATCATGTTCCTTCTATAGTTTATACCTGGTGGCTGGGAACTGAAGCCGGACATGCTATATGTGATGTCTTATTCGGGAAATATAATCCATCCGGCAAACTTCCTATGACTTTTCCCCGCTCCGAGGGACAAATCCCTATTTATTACAATCATTTTAGTACCGGAAGGCCGTTCAAAAATGATAATGACAACAATTATGTTACTGCATATAAGGACTTACCCAATAGTCCGCAGTACCCATTTGGATATGGCTTGAGTTTCACTCAATTTACTTATGGAAAAATTCGCCTGAATGCTGACAGCATCAATTCTGATCAGCAACTACGAGTTACAATTCAGGTCACCAATACCGGATCTTATTCGGGGGAAGAAGTAGTTCAATTATATGTACAGGATGTTACCGCATCTT
>JBJTJJ010000211.1:0-5342 GCA_046095445.1 Sediminibacterium sp. | reverse complement strand
AGCGTAAATTGACCTGCATCTTTGATTCTGTTGCGTGCTAAAGGAAGGGGTGCAAGATCGGTCAGCTAGTCGTTACTTCCAAAATAATATAAGTTCCTCCGTTTCGTTGTAGTAAGGAAGAAACAATATGTGGAAAACCTACTTAAAAGGATTTAAGGCCTGGTTACAGTTGGAGAAATCACTCAGTGACCACTCGGTTGCTGCTTATTTGCATGACGTAGAACTTCTTGCCCGCTATCTTTCTCTGGATGGAAGTCTCCCTGCACCCGGAGATCTAACACTTTCTAATCTTCAGCTTTTTCTTCACTGGCTGAATGAACTGGGCATGTCTGCGGCATCTCAGGCAAGAATCATATCCGGTATCCGCGGGTTCTTCACTTATTGTCTGGCGGAACAATTAATCAGTACTGATCCATCCAGCTTACTGGAAGCACCAAAGACCCCTCGACAGTTACCCGATACACTCAGTATTCAGGAAATTGACCAATTGCTAAGTGCCCTTGACCTCAGCAAACCTGAAGGCATTCGCAACAAAGCTATTCTGGAAACACTCTATAGTTGTGGTTTGCGGGTAAGTGAATTGGTTAATCTAACCTGCTCCGGGTATTACCCTAAAGAGGGCTTCATCCGTATCATTGGAAAGGGGAACAAAGAAAGACTGGTTCCCATCGGTAGCAATGCCATGAAGTATATCGACCAATATCAACAGCACATTCGACAACATCAGCGAATACAAGCAGGTCAGGAAGATTTCCTTTTTTTGAATCGCAACGGCAGGCAGCTGAGTCGTGTCATGATTTTTTATCTCATCAAATCTTTGGCTGTTCAAGCCGGAATTAGCAAAAATATCTCTCCGCATACCTTTCGACACTCTTTTGCTACCCATCTGGTAGAGGGGGGTGCTGACCTTCGGGCAGTTCAGGAAATGTTGGGGCATGAGAGTATTACAACAACAGAAATTTACACCCACCTCAACCGTGAGTTTCTTCGGGATACACTACAAAAATATCATCCTTCTTATCGGCCCTGATATGGCGATTCTTGATTAGCTTTGTCCAAATTTTTACTACCATGAAAAAAATATCTTTTGCTATTGCAGCGATCATTTCGCTGTCTGCTTCGGCACAAATCCGCATGCCACAACCCAGTCCGACCCAACGTATTATCCAGGATTTTGGTCTTGGACAAGTTGAGGTGATTTATTCCCGTCCGACTTTGAAGGGCAGGACACCTTTTAAAGAAAATGGAAATTTTCATCCTATTGGTTCCATGTGGAGAACCGGCGCCAATTCAGCCACCAAGCTTCGTTTTACCGATCAGGTAATGATGGGAGGAAAAATGATTGATAGTGGATTGTATGTTCTTTACACCATCCCGGGTAAGGATTATTGGGAAATCATCATCAACAAGGGTATTACCAACAGCGGAACGGATGGCTACAAAACCAGCGAAGACGTGCACCGTTTCACTGTAAAGCTTGAAAAGAATAGTGCTTCAGTAGAAAGTTTTACCATTCAGATTGCCAATGTACTGGCTGAAAGTTGTGAACTACAACTGATGTGGGGAAACACACTTGTATCTATCCCAATGAGTGTTAACCTCCGTGACCGCATTCGTGCATCCGTTGAAAAAGCATTATCTGCTTCACCGGTTAACCCTGCTTCTTACTCTGCTGCAGCCAACTTCTATTATGAGTGGGACAAAGACCTGAACAAGGCATTGAGTAACATCAGCAAGGCTACGGAAGCAAACCCCAAAGCTTATTGGCTTTTCCTACAGCAGGCACGTATACAGAAAGATTTGGGTGATAAAGCTTCTGCCAAGGCAAGTGCACAGAAATGCGTGGAGTTGGCCACAGAAGCTAAAAATGATGATTATGTTCGTATGGCAAATGATTTGCTGAAAGGCCTCTAATCATTTTCCAGCTTTGATATAACAATACAATAAGCCCTCTAATCGGAGGGCTTATTGTATTATACAGAAGTATGAATATTAATAGTTTATGTAAATTAATTAAGACTTTACTTCAGCCATATCAGGAATCATTTCAACCTTATAAGTTCCGGCATCTAATTTAGCTTTGGTTTCACTGAAAGCACGAAGGGTCTCTTCTATATCCTGCTCAGTATGTGTGGCCGTTGGTATCAATCTATAGATGATGTGTCCTTTAGGAATAACCGGATACACAACAATGGAGCAGAAAATATGGTAGTTCTCACGCAGATCGGTGACCATTGCAGTAGCTTCCTCTACCCCACCCTTCATATAAACAGGTGTCACCATGGTATTGGTCTTTCCAATATCGAATCCTCTTTCTTTTAACCCTTTCTGCAGGCGTAAAGCATTTTCCCACAATTTGGCTTTGAGTTCGGGTTGGGTACGTAGTAATTCAAGGCGTTTCAGGTTACCCAATACGATCGGCATCGGCAAACTCTTGGCAAAGATCTGCGAACGAATGTTGTATCGTATAAAGTCAATGATATCGAGGTCTCCGGCTAAAAAAGCACCTATGGAAGCCATGGATTTAGCGAAGGTGGAAAAATACAAGTCAATGCCGTCCTGGCAACCTTGTTCTTCTCCTGCCCCAGCCCCCGTCTTACCAAGCGTGCCGAATCCATGGGCATCATCAACCAATAAACGGAACTCAAATTGTTTTTTCAGATCTACTATTTCTTTTAGTTTACCCTGATCACCTGCCATACCAAATACACCCTCAGTGATGACCAGAATTCCACCTGTATTTTGTTTTTGAATCAACTGGGTAGCTCTTTCCAATTGTTTCACCAGATCATCCATGTCATTGTGTTTGAATACATAACGGTGACCGGGATGGAGACGCAACCCATCAATGATGCAGGCATGTGACTCAGCATCATATACAATTACGTCATGACGACCACAGATGGCATCAATAGCACTCATGATACCCTGGTATCCGAAATTCATGAGAATGGCGTCTTCTTTGTGTTCAAACTCAGCCAACTCTTTTTCCAATTGTTCATGATAATTACTGTTGCCACTCATCATACGAGCACCCATGGGATAAGCCAACCCAAACTGTGCAGAAGCTTCAGCATCTGTCTTCCTTATCTCCGGATGATTGGCAAGACCCAGGTAATTATTGAGACTCCAAACCACCATTTCCTTGCCACGGAACATCATTCGGCTGGAAATGGGGCCCTCCAGCTTCGGAAAGGCAAAATAGCCATGTGCTCTTTTACGATGTTGTCCGATCGGACCGGCATTCTTCAATAATTTCTCAAATATATCTCCCATGTCATTAACAGTTTATTCATCAATAATGCTGCAAAATTACGGAATTATGAACTTTTTTCAGTTCACGGGACCGCTTAATTTTGAACAGATGTGATTATTCGATTCTTAGTGTAAATTGCTCTTCTTTTACTCGATAAATCATCCTTTTATGAGAAATTACCTGGTTCTTCCACTACTTGTTCTTGTCTCATTTGGTTGGGCGCAAAAACCAATAAAAGAGACGTCTGCCTCCTCCCGGCCAAAATTGGTGGTGGGAATTGTGGTGGATCAAATGCGGTGGGACTATCTAACCCGGTATTATCCACTTTATCAAGCCAATGGCGGCTTCAGAAGGATGTTGGGGGAAGGATTCTCCTTTGATAACACACAGATACCTTATGTACCTACAGTTACTGCATGCGGACACACCTGTGTTTATACGGGAAGTGTTCCTGCCCTGCATGGGATAGTTGGCAATAACTGGTGGGATAATCGACTACAAAAAGGCATGTACTGCAGTGAAGACAAGACAGTGAAAGGTGTGGGAAGTAAGACAGAAGAAGACGGCCAGATGAGTCCGAAAAACATGTTAACGACTACTGTCTGCGATGAACTTCGCCTGGCCTCCAATTTTGCCAGCAAAGTAATAGGAATAGCTATTAAGGACAGGGGAGCCATCTTGCCGGCGGGACATTCCGCTAATGCGGCCTATTGGTACGAATCCAAGACCGGTAATTTTATCAGCAGTACTTATTATATGAACGAACTGCCCGGATGGGTGCAAGAATTCAACGGACGCAAATTACCCGATTCATTGTACCGCCTGGGTTGGAAAACGGCTTTACCCGCAGCTACTTATTCACTCTATGCTTCCGCCGACGAAAAACCCTACGAGAGTAAACCATTTGGGAAAGAGGCACTTGGTTTCCCCTATGATTTGAGCAAATTTGTAGGGAAAGATTATTCAAAAATTCCCAGCACCCCTTGGGGAAATACTTTGACTGCTGAAATGGCCAAAGCTGCTGTCTTAGCTGAAAAATTAGGGCAGGGAATTGCTACCGATTTTCTGGCAGTCAGCTTTTCTTCTCCCGATTACATTGGTCACTCTTTTGGTCCAAATTCCTGGGAAAATGCAGACGATTATGTTCGGTTGGATCAAGAATTAGGAAAATTCTTCCAATTTCTGGATGCACAGTTAGGTGCAAAATCCTATACAGTATTTCTGACTGCTGACCATGCAGTGGCTCATATTCCCGGTTATGTGAAAGAAAATCGCATACCCGGCGGATTACTGGACATGTCAGGCATGATGAAAGATATGAATCTTCAGATCAAACAACGTTTTGGAATTGACAATGCCATTGCATCGATTATGAATGAGCAGGTCTACCTCAGTCGTAAAAGACTCGATACTTCCAAGGCAGATGTATTGGAAATAAAAAACTTCATAGTACAATACCTATTGAAGGATGATAATATCACTCATGCAATGGCAAGCGATGATATTCTCATTACGCCACTTCCTCAACAAATACGAGAGATTTATGCCAATGGGTTTCATCCCTCCCGCAGTGGTGATGTGAGTTTTATTCCGAAACCCGGATATTTTATTGGTGGAAATACCGGAACAACTCATGGCTCGCCGTTTCAATATGATACCCATATTCCATTATTGTGGTATGGTTGGGGTATCAAAAAAGGCAGCAGTAATAAAATGGTTTACATGACTGATATCGCGCCTACTGTTGCTGCACTTTTACGTGTTCAGGCACCTAGTGGCAATATCGGACATGTGCTGGATGATGCCTTCGTTGCTGATGCAGGTAAAGTGCATAAATAATAAAGCCCGGAAACATATTCCAAAAAGGAAACGATTCCTGGCAATAAGGAACTTTTATTGTGACAATTTTGTCCGCAGATTTTTGTCGAGTACTTCCAGGAATTCTTCCGTATACAGATAGTGTTCCCCGTGTTGCACCTTGTTACCGTGAATACAAACAGCCAGGTCCTTCGTCATTTGACCATTTTCAACGGTTTCTACACACACTTGTTCAAGTGTTTGGCTGAAATGAATCAGGGCATCATTG
>JBJTJJ010000210.1:0-1650 GCA_046095445.1 Sediminibacterium sp. | reverse complement strand
CATTGGGAGAAAGTGATACTAATAATTTTTGATCGTTATCTATCACCATGGATACTTTAACATATCCTCCCTGTTTAACCAACTTTAAAACATCTCTCACAGATTTTTTGGAAATACAAAAAACCAATTTCTGTGCAAAATAAGAGGGTCGTTCACCTGGAAAGGAAGTTGCTGAAGACGCAGATACCCAAATCTTCTGGTCATAATCAATACCAAAATTTATCAAAAAATGTGACCCGCCTTTGTCGTCTCGCAAGAAATTTTGTAACTCTCCTTTTTCAATTACAAAATCTAACCTTTGTGCAACTTTTACACCCGTTGATTTTTTTACTGGCATTCGATTAAATTTAGAATTATCAAATTTAAAATTTTTTTTAAGTAAAAAAACAGGGAAAACCCTATTTTTTCCTTACTTAAACAAAAAACGGGACTACAATATGCCTATTTTCTATAATTGGCTAGTGCCCAGTATTGTTGTCTTTAATCGGTTCAATACCCCTGTAATAGCTCGATACATTCTCTCAGCCGGCTCTCCGCTAAATAATTTTTCTCCAACACCATATTAAATGGCACTGGCGTATCCAAAGACGCACAGCGCAGCACCGGCGCATCCAGTAATTCAAAACAATGCTCTGAAATCCAGGCAGCTATCTCACCCCCAATACCCCCGGTCAGATTGTCCTCATGGAGAATCAACACTTTCCCTGTCCTGGCTACCGACAACCGAATGGCAGCATAATCCAATGGCATCAAACTGCGCAAGTCAACAACATACAAAGAAACCTCCGGATGATTTCGCTGATAGTCCATCGCCCAATGCACACCGGCACCATAGGTAATAACCGAAATGTCTTCCCCCTCTTGTACTATTCTGGCTTTCCCAATCTCAATCTCATAATAGGTATCAGGTACAGGTTCGGACTGGCTGCGGTAAAGCACTTTGTGCTCAAAGTACATCACCGGATTGGGGTCTTGAATAGCAGCATTGAGCAGGCCTTTGGCATCATAAGCCCCCGATGGATACACCACTTTTAATCCGGGTACATGCGTGAACCAGGCCTCATTGCTCTGCGAGTGAAAGGGACCTGCACCCACCCCCGCACCTGTAGGCATGCGAATAACCACCGGCGCTGACTGTCCCCAGCGGTAATGAATCTTGGCGAGATTATTGACAATCTGATTGAACCCCACGGTCACGAAGTCAGCGAACTGCATTTCCATCACACTGGGTATGCCTTCCAGTGCGAGTCCCAAAGTCACTCCCACAATGGCACTCTCACAGAGCGGCGTATTGCGCACCCGGTGTTTTCCAAAACGCGCCATCAGTCCTTCTGTTACTTTAAATGCGCCCCCATATTCAGCAATGTCTTGTCCCATCAGCACGAGTCTTGGATCTCTTTCCATACTCTGCTCGAGGGCCTCCTTGATGGCATCCAGCATACGCTTCTCCTTGATCTCTGCATCACGTGGATCCGGTTCAGGAAGCAATACCGGTGTCGATTGTCTGATCGCATATACATCCCTGACCTCCTCCGAGGTATCGGGAACCATGGGCTGCACTTGCTCGGCCAATTGCAGCTCATTGTCTATATAGGCCTTGTGTTCATGTCGTATGGATGCAACTTCCATCTCTGTCAACACACCTTCCTG
>JBJTJJ010000209.1:0-1420 GCA_046095445.1 Sediminibacterium sp. | reverse complement strand
TTTACTTATGAAAGAGGTAGATAGGGCAATATTACCATTGGTAATTCGACCGAATTTCAATCTGGCAGGATCAAAATTGAGTTGGTTTATCCGAAAACCGCGGTTATTCACCTGGTATGGGTCCATGGTAGCATTCGCACTGATATTGATCACATCAAACAAAGTACTTCTGGCATAAATAGAAAACACGCCGAGTGCAAAACTATCAGCCATTAGGTTGTAAGAGGAATTGAATCCAAATCCATCCAAGAGTTTTATTTTCTTGGTATTCTTTCCGGAAGTATCTGTCTTATCCTTCACTTTCATTTCCAGCACATTGTCTATGCCGAATGCTATACCACCAAATTTTCCTTCAGAAAAGGTGCCCAACACACCACCTTCAAATTGAGAAAATCTCAATACCCTACCAGTCGAATCTACCTGTGTGTTATAGTGATACCGGGCTGCCATATCGGGTTTATAGTTGAGAGAAATCGAGGGTCTCACTTCATGTCGTATAGCTATTGCCCTGCTCTTGGGCTTGAATTTATAGGTTCCAAAAATTCGTGTATTCAACGATAAACTGAAAGACATTTGTCTTGCTGTATAAAATCCCTTTTCAACGGTTGTATCCACTTTCTTTGATACATTATTCCAATTACGGAACATGCGTTGTCCGTACCATCGCTCTTCATAGCTAACACCCGGAGCTATAGTAATGGGTCCTAAAGCAGGAAGAGATAAGTTGATGGGCAAATTGTGTTGCGCCCCCCATTGTAAGGTATCCAGTATTCGTCGGAGATTGAATGCAGTATCATAGAAGGAAACCAGGTTCTGGAAATTTCCATTGTAACCGATACCTAGTTTTTCATACCATTTGGCTGTTCCAACCCGATCTTTTTTCTGGAAAGGGAAAAATGTTACTACGTTGAAGTTAGCAGTAGGAAGGTTCAGGTTGACCAACTTGGTGTTGGAGTTTTGGTTGTGGTTCAGGTTGAGGGATAAATTATACTTCCCTCTCCAGTCTTTCGAATAATTGATGTTGGACTGTAACTGGTTCTGAAAATTTAGAAAAGGATTATTGAGTAAGTTTTGATTGAATCGGCTGCTACCAAAATTGACGTTCGCTGACAGATTGGTTCCCGGTCTGGCTCGTGAATCACGGCTATGACCCCAGGTAATCATAAATGCCCTGTTCTGATTGAACTCATCTTTTGAAAATGGAGATCTGTTCAATACTTTGTTATTCAGAAAACTAACACTGACACTTCCTGTATACTTGTAGCGTTTGAGATATTTGGAACTTACGTTGACATTCCATCCCCCGTATGAATAGATATTCGCACGAGTCGTTAAATCTGCATAATCGCTTATTACTTTATAGTAACCGAGTCCTTCAAGTCCCAAACCAAAATCTTCACTGGCGGTAAAAGTAGGAAAC
>JBJTJJ010000208.1:0-2637 GCA_046095445.1 Sediminibacterium sp. | reverse complement strand
GGCGTAACATCGAGCAACAACACATCTTTCACTTCACCGGTGAGAACAGCTCCCTGGATGGCAGCACCGAGTGCTACTACTTCATCGGGGTTTACTCCACGGTTGGGTTTTTTACTGAAGAACTTCTCCACGATCTCCTGTACTTTAGGGATACGGGTAGAACCACCCACGAGAATTACTTCATCAATTTGAGATACAGAGTAGCCGGCATCTTTCAGGGCTTCTTCGCATGGCTTTAGACAGCGGGCGAAAAGTTTATCAGAAAGATGCTCGAATTTCGCGCGACTCAGTTTCAGTACCAGGTGCTTAGGCACTCCATCTACTGCTGTGATATAAGGAAGATTGATTTCTGTTTCTGAAGAAGAACTCAGTTCTACCTTGGCTTTCTCAGCAGCTTCCTTCAAACGCTGCAATGCCATTGGATCTTTGCGCAAATCAATCGCTTCCTGGTTCTTGAATTCATCCGCGAGCCAGTCCATCACCACTTTATCGAAGTCATCACCACCGAGGTGGGTATCCCCGTTGGTAGATTTCACTTCAAAAACGCCATCACCCAGTTCCAGGATGGAGATATCGAATGTACCACCACCCAGATCGAACACGGCAATCTTTTGATCAATTGATTTTTTATCCAACCCGTAAGCAAGTGCTGCGGCGGTAGGCTCGTTCACGATACGGCGAACATTAAGACCGGCGATTTCACCGGCTTCTTTGGTTGCCTGGCGCTGAGCGTCGTTGAAGTAGGCGGGCACGGTAATAACGGCCTCATTTACTTCATGACCGAGGTAATCTTCTGCTGTTTTCTTCATTTTCTGAAGAATCATGGCAGAAATTTCCTGGGGTGTGTAAAGACGGTCGTCGATGGCAACGCGGCAGGTGTTATTATCACCTTTGGCCACCTGGTAGCTCCAGTGACTGATTTCTTCGGTCACCTCATCGAAGCGACGACCCATGAAACGCTTCACGGAAGCAATGGTATTTTTAGGATTGGTAATGGCCTGGCGCTTGGCGGGGTCACCCACTTTGCGTTCACCATTTTTCAGGAAAGCCACCATAGAAGGAGTG
Organism: Sediminibacterium sp.; assembly: GCA_046095445.1. Taxonomy (GTDB): domain Bacteria; phylum Bacteroidota; class Bacteroidia; order Chitinophagales; family Chitinophagaceae; genus Sediminibacterium. The sequence goes on along the minus strand of JBJTJJ010000208.1, from coordinate 1,572 downwards.
GTTCTCCTACCCTCTTCGTTGGCGATCACTACCGGTTCATTACCTTCCATTACTGCTACGCAGCTGTTGGTGGTACCCAGGTCAATTCCGATTATTTTGCCCATATAGTTGTTTTTCAATGAATTAATACTCATCTATTACCAATCATTGTGCCACCTGACATAATGTGCAAAAATGTCAGTTATGGGTAAACGGACAGGTATAGCTTGACAGCAGTCAGCGCATTTCGGGTAAAAATGACATAAGAAATGGGTGTCAGGCAGGGTTCGCCGGGGGGCGGAAGGTGTAATGTTTCTGCGAAAGATAGCTGAAGGTGACGACAAAAAGGGTAGTAAGCATCTTGGAAGGTGTAGGGTACCAGCCCCAGTAATCGACAAAAAGCTTCAGGAACACATAATTGAGAAGGATGCAGATAAATACCACGGCAAAATAGCGGCCCAATTGTGTGCGTTTGGCGACTTCAGTTTGCTGGAATACCACATAGCGGCTAAGGTAGAAACCGATAGGAAAGGTAAAGCAGAAACTCACTAGAAAGGCTGCAATATGTCCGCCTATGGTGATAGGTGGAATATGAACAGGTTGTTCCTTAAAAACAAAGTGGAAAGCGCAATAGAAAAGCAGGATATCCAAAAGGGTATTAGCTCCGCCGCAGGCGGCATAGCGGAAGGTTTGCAGGGGGAATATCTTACGAAATGGCGGATAGAAAGCATCTACCACTTTCAGGATGAGACCACGGATAAATGCGTGCAACTTCATCATAGTGAAGGGCGAAGGTAGGGCTTAATTAGTTACTTTTGCAGTCCTACAACAACCCATGCGACTCGTACAAGAAATAAAGCAGGAGACGGCGGCGGCTTTACAGGCAGCTTACGGAAAGCCATTTCAGCCGGAAGATATATTGGTCAATGCCACGAAACCGGAGTTCACCGGTGATTATACGGTGGTACTATTTGCATTGTTGAAACCATTGGGTGTATCCCCTGCCGAACTGGGAGAGCGCTTAGGTTCGATGCTGGTGGAACGCAGACCCGACCTGTTTGCCTCCTATAATTTGATCAAAGGATTTTTAAATCTTGAGGTGCAGGCAACCTTTTGCAGCCGATGGCTGGAAGGTACTTATGGAGAGCGCACCTATGGCTTTGTGCAGGAAAAGCGCGAGCGGATCATGGTGGAATATTCCTCTCCCAATACGAATAAGCCCTTGCATCTCGGGCATTTGCGGAATAACTTTTTAGGAAGCAGCATCGCATCGATACTCGAGGCGAACGGACATGAAGTGGTCAAGACCTGTATTGTGAATGACCGCGGCATTCATATATGCAAGAGTATGATTGCCTGGCAGCGGTATGGTGGGGGTGCGACGCCTGCTACTACTCATACCAAGGGAGATCATTTTGTGGGAGATTATTATGTACGGTTCAATGAAGCGTTGAAGGAAGAGGTAGATGCAGGGATAGCGCGCGGACTCAGCAAGGAGCAGGCAGAGAAAGAGGCGCCCATCATGAGGGCGGCGCAAGAGATGTTGTTATTGTGGGAGCGGGGTGATGAGGCCACGGTGCATTTATGGAAGAA
>JBJTJJ010000207.1:0-6828 GCA_046095445.1 Sediminibacterium sp. | reverse complement strand
CTTAGTGCTCAACCCTACCGAACAGTCAGGGGCCAGCTTACTGACAGCGCTACCCGTGAGCCTATTGTACTGGCAAGTGTAAAGAACACTGTATCTGGTGTTACAGTGATGACAAATAGCAAGGGCTATTTTTCCCTGCCGGTGGCTGCAGGTCAATTGCTATCCTTCGCAGCAGTGGGTTATCATTTCGACACTGTTTATTACACTAGAACCCTTTTGCTACAAGACACCTTGCAACTTCAGTTGTCTGCACTCGTAGTTACTTCATTAGGTAATGTAACTGTAACTGCCCGGGGATGGTCTAAGTATCAGTTGGACAGCATGCAACGTCAACAAGATTTTTTCAAGGCCATGGGCCGTTCCCCCCTTCCCACCTTATCTCAGGCAAATTCAGGTGCAGGTATAGCATTGAACATTGACCGGTTCTCTAAAAGAGAAAAAAGAAAGAGAAATGCCATCCGTTTCTTTGATGACAATGAAAAGGAAGCGTATATCAACTACCGGTATACACCCGAACTGGTAGCAAAATATACCGGACTAAAAGATGAGAAGTTGCAGGAATTCATGGGTAAGAGCCGCCCGAGTTGGGAGTGGCTGCGTAAACATCCTTCTGAAACGGATATGGCTTACTATATCAACGAACAGTTGAAAAAAAATCCACCTGCCAAATAAACCATATCAAACATCAAATCATTCAAAACGTAGGGCATCAATCGGATTGAGCCGGGCCGCCTTCATGGCCGGGTAAATACCTGCGATCAAACCTACGGCTGAACAGAGTACTACACCTATGATTACCCATTTCCAGGGTACCACGAAACCTGTTTGTAGAATAATCGAAAATAGGTTACCAACTAAAATGCCCAGAATAATTCCAAATAAAGCTCCCAATAAGCTTATGATGATACTCTCGAACAAAAACTGCTGTCGAATATTGCTACTTTTTCCGCCAATGGCCTTTACCAAACCAACTTCCCGGGTTCTCTCACTCACGGCAACCAGCATAATATTCATCAAACCAATGGCGGCACCTATTAGCGTAATGAAACCAATAGCACCTGCTGCTCCGGTGATGCTACTGAGAAAACCAATGAACAATTCTGCAAACTTATCACTGCGCTCAACAACAAAATTGATCTCATCTGCCGGCTCCATTTTTCTAACTGCCCTGAAAACAGCAGTGGCTTCATCAGATGCTACATCCAACTCACGCACATTATTCACCATTACGCCCAAAATATAAGAGGAAGAAATATTTTGAAAGCGACGAATATTGCTATAAGAAGTAAAAATCATATCATCCTGCCGTAACATGGCACTTGAACCCTTGCTCTTCAACAGTCCGACCACACGATACGGCATGCTTCCTACCCGAATAATTTTATCGATACACCTTTCGGCATTGGCTCCAAACAACTTAGTAGCTACATTGCTTCCTATAATGCAGACATTTCTACCACTTCTTATGTCCAATTCATTCAGGTTGCGACCGGCAGCAATTGTGTAACCATTGACTGCCAGATAATTTTCATCACCACCCCAAACTGTGATCTGGGGATTGGTCTTTTTTTCCAGATAATGTAATTCCTGACCCCCGGGTCCTCTGCGATAAACACTCACTATTGAGCCAGGAAAATTAAAATTGTTCTTAAATCGTTCTGCCTCATCTTTCAAAATGGGCTTTCCCATATTTGATTTCTTCTCTTTGTACCTCCTATTCGTCTTCTTCACCTCATTGTTACCTCCATTGAATCCCATCCGCGCTTCCCGAAAGCGAATACTAAAAGCATTGGCTCCCATGGATGAAAAACTTTCTTTCAAACTTTGATTCATCGCTTCAATGGCTGTAATAATTCCGATGAGGGCCATGATACCAAAGGCAATAATTGCTATGGTAATCGACGATCTTAGTTTATTGCCGCGAACGGTTCGCCATGCCAGCGAGAGGGAATCAGTAATTTTCATTGCGGCCATATCAGTTTGTGCTATTCACAAAATTACACCGCCTTTTGCGCAAAGGAGGTAAACCGGCCCAAAATTGTGAGGAGCGGTTAAAAATAGATGAATTTGAGCACGGCAGTCGGGAAGAGTCCCGCATAAATGAGCAATGCAGCCAACAAAAGTAGTGTCCAAGCAAATGATTTTCCAACGGGGGAAGTCCACTCCGGTGCACCTGTTTTGAAGTACATAGATTGTATTACCCGGAAATAATAGTAAACACTTACAGCTGCCAGCAGCACAGCTGCGATCACCAGCCATACAATACCACCTGATCTTACTGCTGCAGCCAACATGTAATACTTGGCGAAAAATCCGGCAGTAAGTGGAATTCCTGCCAAGGACAAGAGGAATACCGCTGCTGAGAAAGCCACCATAGGATGTTGTGCAGCCAAGCCATTGAACCCATCCAAAGAATAATCTTTTAAACGAATGAGTATGGCAAACAAACCTATTGTTGCAATTGAGTAGGAAAATGCATACAAAATCAAACCTTCTTTAGAGAGCACACTGGTTCCATATAGTGCAAACAACATAAATCCTGCCTGTGCAATGCTCGAATATGCCAACATGCGTTTGACACTTTGCTGAAAGACTGCTGTAATATTTCCTATCAACAGGGTGGAAAGTATCACCAGGGGAAGTATAATCAACCAAGTGTCTCCCAGGATAACTGTTCTGACATCCATCAATTTGATAAATGCATAAAAGCCGGCGGACTTCACTATTGTTGCCATGAAGGAAGTAAATACCGAAGGTGCGCCATCATAAACATCAGGAGTCCAGAAATGAAAAGGGGCAGCTGACACTTTAAAAGACATAGCCACAAAAAGCAATAGTAACCCACCTACTTCCAGGAAAGATGGTCGGAAACCAAGCCCCGTTGAAGCAGCATTGGATGGTGCGAGGTTTATTCCGAATCGTCCTGTGGCACCATAAATAAGGGCGATACCCATTAACATAATACCGGTAGAAAAAGAACCCATGAGAAAATACTTGAGGGAAGCTTCGTTGCTCTTGAGGTTTTTCTTATCAGAACCTGTCAGAATGTACAGAGGAATCGTCATGATTTCAATACCCAGAAACAGCATCAATAAACCATTAAAGGAGGTAAGGATGCTCACACCACAAAGCACAAAGAAAATAAGCGCATAGTATTCTGCCACATGTATTCCCGTCCGCTCAATATCTTTTCCGCTGAGGAGTACATATAATAAGGTGGCTGAAAAGGCAATAGTATTGAAGTAAAGTCCCATAGAATCAAACTGCAGGGTTTCGTGGGTATCTATCTTAATAACCCAGGTACCGCAACTGTGCAGCAGGTTCACACCGGTAAGCACAAGGAGCCCGGCAATTGCCAGATAGGTTACCGTGGTCTTGTTTTTAGCGATGAGTCCGCCGAACATCATTACAACACCCCAGACTGCTGAAAAAATGATTGCATTCATACGATTCTATATTTCTACCGGATTGCTCCGGTTACTTCATTATTTTTTTAAGGCCAATGCTTCGACCGTGTCTTTTGTCAGATCAATCAATGGCTGCGGATAGATACCTCCAATCAATACCAGAACAACCAAAACAACCAGTGCCCAGGTAACATTGGGTGTGAGGTCTTCGATGATTTGTTCGGAATTGGCAGGTGAGCCATACAACACCTTTTCAATCATGCGCAAGGTGTAAACTGCAGCCAGAATGATACTGATACCGGCAGCAGCCGCTACTACCCAGTTAAAATGAAACAATCCATTGAACATCATGAATTCACCAATAAAGGCATTCGTTAGCGGTAAAGCCACATTAGCAAGACCCATCACGACCAGTAAGATGGCCAGTCGTGGTGCCTTTCGGGCCAGGCCACCCATTTCATTCAGTTGTCGGGTTCCTGTAATTTTTTCGATAGCATCGGCCAGGATCCACAAACCTATCACATTGACACCGTGACTGAACATCTGCAGCATTACTCCCTGTGTAGCACCTGCATGTGAAGTAAATAGCGCAGCAGCCATGAGACCAATGTGTGCAATGGAAGAATAGGCGATTAATCGGCGCAGGTTATTTTGTTGCATAGCTATCAGCGATGCATATAGCATGCCTGCAACTGCAAATGCAATGATGATGGTTGCATAATGTTCAGCAGTGGAGGGGAACAAGGGTAATAGCCAACGAATCACTGCATAGATACCCATTTTCACCATCACTCCACTCATTACCATAGTAACCGGCGAAGGCGATTCTTCATAAGCATCGGGCTGCCAGGTATGTAAGGGGAATACCGGCATCTTGATGGCAAAGGCAATAAAAAACAAACCAAAAAGTAAACTGCTGTTAGAAGAATTTACTGCTGCATTCGTAATATCACTGATCGCAAAACTGGTGGCAGGCATTTGAAAGGACAGGTAAATGATACCTGCCAGCATTAACAGAGATCCAATGAATGTGTAAAGGAAGAACTTAATGGTAACTGCAATTCTTCTTTCTCCACCCCAGGTCGAACATAGGAAATAAACCGGAATCAGTGCCAGTTCCCAGAAGAAGTAAAAAAGAAGTGCATCTGCTGCCAAAAATACACCCATCAGTCCGGCCTGCGATAGCAACATCCACCCATAAAAAGCACCAGGAGAACGAAAGGATTGTCGGAATACCGATAAAAAAATCACAGGAAAAGAAAGGGCAGTCAACAAACAAAGCATCTTACTCATTCCATCCATGGAGAGGGTAAATCTGGAACCCATTACCGGTAGCCAGGGAAGGTCAAGTGCAAGTGAAGATGCATTGGCAAGAAGAACGGCGGCTATGGCAACACCCAGGGTGAGCAGAGCCGATAAGAAAGAGAACCGTTTGGCCGACTCAGATGACCGGATGGCAAAGCTTACAGCACCGGTAACGAGTGGAAGTAAAATGAGAAATGCTGAGATCATAGATTTTCTTTATCAGTAGAACTGCTTATTCAATTAAAATATCTTGTGAATCAGGGCCATTATTTTATTGTCATTGAACCAAATCAGGAAGAATACCACCATCGACAATACCATGATAAGTAAGTAATTTCCTACATGTCCACTCTGCACGAGTCTCATTTGTCGGCTTCCATAATGTATCAATCTACCTATGCCGTTAACGCATCCATCAATTACATTTTTCTCCAGCACATTTTTCAATAAATCTGCAAATGCACGAATGGGTTGAACAATAGCAAAATCATACAGTTCATCCACATACCATTTGTTAGCAAGTAATCCGGATGCCGGCTGATCGTCAATCTTCTCGCGACCGGCACTTCTTATCGCCAGCAAAATCACGACAACGATGGCTACTGTTGCTCCTCCAACCATACCCCATTCTTGTGCAACAGTTAAATGCGCATGCTCATGAGCTAAGGCAGTGGATGCCGCAAAAATAGGTGCCAGGAAATGCTCCAGGCGATGTCCACCGGATAGCATCCATTCAGGAATGCCTATCCAGCCACCCGCAACAGACAATACTGCAAGTACCACCAATGGTAAAAGCATGGGTACCGGACTTTCATGTACAGGATGTGCAGGATCTGAATGATATCTGGCCTCTCCGAGGAAAGTAAGGGTATACAAGCGGAACATATAAAATGCTGTCATCAATGCCCCACCTAATCCGAGAACATAATAAATAGGATTTGCATGGAATGCTGCAGCGAGGATTTCATCTTTAGAGAAAAAGCCGGATAAAGGAGGTATGCCTGCAATAGCAAGACAACCAATTAAAAAAGTAATGTGTGTAACTGGCAGTTGTTGACGAAGCCCTCCCATTTTACGAATGTCTTGCTCGTGGTGCATAGCATGTATCACGGATCCTGCACCGAGGAACAACAATGCTTTAAAGAAAGCATGTGTCATTACATGAAATACAGCACCGGTGTAGGCGCCTACTCCTAAGCCAAGGAACATATAACCCAATTGGCTTACGGTGGAATAGGCCAGTACTTTCTTAATGTCATTTTGCTTCAGTGCAATGGAAGCAGCAAACAAAGCAGTTAATAATCCCGTAATCGCAACCACCCCTTGTGTAAAAGGAGCCATTGTGTACAATAAATTGGTACGGGCAATCATATAAATACCGGCAGTCACCATGGTGGCAGCATGTATCAATGCAGAAACAGGGGTAGGACCTGCCATCGCATCGGGCAGCCAGGTATACAAAGGAATCTGAGCACTTTTTCCCATTGCACCTACAAAGAGCAACAGCGTGATGGCAGTAAGATCAGAACTGCTCAATTGTGCAACACCTGCTATGACACCTGCATATTCAGTTGTGCCCAGTTTACTGATGATCCAGAAAATCGCCAGTAAAAAGCCCAGGTCACCAATGCGATTCATGACGAATGCCTTGCGGGCAGCATAATTGTAATTAGGATTGCTGAACCAGTAGCCAATAAGTAAATAAGAACAAAGACCTACTCCTTCCCATCCAATGAACATGATCACAAATCCTGAACCCATTACCAATAAGAGCATGGAGAATACAAACAGGTTGAGGTAGGCAAAATAGCGGGCAAAATGATGAGGAGCTTCCTCATGCATGTAAGAAATAGAATAAAGATGAATAAGCGTTCCAATACCTGTAATGATCAACAAGAAAAGTCCTGATAGCTGGTCCACCTGAAAAGCAAATGGTATACTCAGATCAGTAGTATTTATGAGATAGAATAAGGTATCCGTACTACCTCCGTTCTCTACCACCTTCCCAAAAAGAAAACAGCTCACCAAAAAAGATAAAAAGACTGCTCCGGTACCTATCCAGCCACTCACCGAGCGAGAGAGTTGGTTTCTGCCCAAGCCATTGATTAAAAAACCA
>JBJTJJ010000206.1:0-7656 GCA_046095445.1 Sediminibacterium sp. | reverse complement strand
GAAAAAATCTATTCAGCCGGAGCGATTTACGCTTCCATGAGTGGAAGTGGCAGCACGCTGTATGGACTCTTTCCCCCTAGTGCCACACAACCGGCAGATACATTCCCCGGCTGTACCCAACATTGGGTAGATGTTATGGTGTAAGTATTTCTTCCTATTTTTTTGATCTACCCTTCTCATTCAACAAGGAAAGCCATCCCCAGCCATGGATTGCACCCGATTTCTTGTTTTTTTCACTATAATAATATCTAATTAAATTTCCATTTATTGAATAGTTTTCAAATAAGTCAATATTGTGTTGATAATTATTCATATTTATTGACATTTTTTTAGTAATTTCCGTTGACGATTCCTGCCATTGCATTTTTCAGCCCTTAACCCGATCGGTATGTCTTACCCTTCCTCAGGCACCGGCCTGTACCATCCCAGCTTTGAACATGATGCCTGTGGCATTGGCTTTGTCGCTAGTATTCGCGGACATAAATCACACCAACACATCAGCGATGCACTCACTGTTTTGGAAAACATGGAACACCGGGGTGCTTGCGGTTGTGAAAACAATACAGGTGATGGGGCAGGTATATTGATTCAGGTACCCCATGAATTTTTCTTCGATGAATGTCTTCGCATGGGCATACCACTTCCGGCCTATGGCCGCTATGGAGTGGGCAGTATTTTCTTCCCTCAAGACCTGAGACTGCGCGAAGCGTGTCGCGATGTTTTCATCCGCACTGCAGAAAAATTGGGACTTCCCCTGCTGGGATTCCGCAAGGTACCCGTGAACAAAGAGGGAATCGGACCTACTGCACTATCTGTCGTTCCTTGTATGGAACAGGTATTTGTCGGTTGTCCGGATACCATTCAAGATCCTGATGAACTGGAGAGAAAGTTATTCGTTCTTCGCAACCATGTCACCCATCTCATCCAACACACCGTACAACAGGATGAGGTTGGCTTTTACATTGCTTCCCTTTCCTACAAAACCATTGTTTATAAAGGCCAACTCACCAGCTGGCAGGTGAGAAACTATTTTCCCGACCTCAGCGATAAAAGGATGGTCTCGGCTTTCGGACTCGTACATTCCCGATTTGCCACCAACACCTTCCCTTCCTGGAAACTGGCGCAGCCCTTCCGCTATATAGCGCACAATGGTGAAATCAATACCCTGCAGGGAAATTTGAACTGGCTCCGCACCGGTGAACAGGGCTTTACAACTCCTTACTTCTCCCGCGAAGAAATGGACATGCTCCTGCCGATCATTCAGCCCAATCAATCTGATTCTGCCTGCCTTGACAATATGATCGAACTGCTCACCCTTACCGGCAGACCACTGGAACACGTGATGATGATGCTCATACCGGAAGCATGGGATGGCAATGACCATATGGACCCCATAAAAAAAGCATTTTACGAATACCATGCCTGCCTCATGGAGCCCTGGGATGGCCCGGCTTCCATCTCCTTTACCGATGGAAAAATTATCGGAGCTACGCTGGACAGGAACGGACTTCGACCTTCGCGTTACATCGTCACCCATGACGAACGGGTGATTATGGCTTCCGAAACCGGAGTATTGCCCATCGATCCGGCGCTGGTAAAGGAAAAAGGGAGATTACAGCCCGGAAAAATGTTTGTCGTTAACATGGAACTGGGTCGCATCATCAGCGATGAAGAATTGAAGCAAAACATTTGCATCAAAAAACCCTATGCTGCATGGTTGAATAAATACAAAATCAAACTGGAAGAATTGCCTGAGCCACGCGTGATGTTTACGCATCTGGAAACAGACCAGATATTGAAATACCAAAAGGCCTTTGGCTACAGCACTGAAGACCTTGATACCATCATTGCACCCATGGCACTGGAAGGAAAAGAACCGGTGGGTTCAATGGGAACAGATATCCCGCTCGCCATTCTGAGTGACCAGCCACAACACCTGAGCAACTATTTCAAACAACTATTCGCCCAAGTAACTAACCCACCCATCGACCCCATCCGGGAACACATGGTGATGTCACTCGCAGTTTTTGCGGGCAGCAATGGCAACCTGCTGGTGGAAGACCCCCTCTCCTGCCACTGTGTAGCATTACAGCATCCCGTACTCAACAACCATGAGCTGGAAAAAATTCGCAGCATCGATACAGGCATCTTTCAGGCAAAAACTTTGCAAACATATTTCCGGGCCGATGGAGCTGCGGGGTCGCTGAAGAAAGGACTTGACCGGCTTTGTCGCTATGCAGTAGATGCGGTGGAAGACGGATTCGAAGTGATCATTCTCACAGACAGGGCCATCGATTCAGAGCATGCCCCTATCCCATCTCTTCTTGCTACCAGTGCGGTTCATCACCACCTGATTCGCAAAGGTTACCGGGGCAAGGTAGGTATCATCGTCGAAGCAGGTGATGTGTGGGAAGTGCATCATTTTGCATGTCTGTTGGCTTTTGGTGCTACTGCGATCAATCCTTATCTCGCCCTCTCCAGTATACGTGATATGAAACTAAGCGGCAAGATATCTACAGAACTGGAACCCGATCATCTGAAGAAAAATTATGTGAAAGCTGTTAATGATGGTTTACTCAAAGTCTTCTCTAAAATGGGTATCTCCACTTTACAATCTTATCAGGGCGCACAAATTTTTGAAATCATCGGACTCGACACCAAGGTTGTAGAACAATATTTCACGGGTGCCACTTCCCGTATCGGTGGTATGGGACTCGATGAGATTGCGCGGGAGACATTGGCCAAACATTTCTTCGGTTTTAGCCGAATGGAGATTCCTGTCAATCGCTTACCTGTTGGAGGTGTTTATCAATGGAAACGAAAAGGTGAACAGCACCTTTTTAACCCGCAAACTATTCACTTGCTGCAATACAGTACCCGCAACAATGATTACGATACATTTACAAAATATGCACGGCTCATCAATGAACAAAGCGAGAAGGCCTGTACCCTGCGCAGTCTTTTCCAATTTAAAAGAACCAGGCCTTCAATTTCCATTGATGAAGTAGAGCCCGCCCAAAATATCTATCGCCGCTTTGCGACCGGTGCCATGTCATTCGGATCGATTTCCTGGGAAGCACATACTACCCTTGCCATCGCCATGAATCGACTGGGCGGAAAAAGTAATACCGGTGAAGGAGGGGAAGATGAAATTCGCTATGCTCCTCTCGACAATGGAGATTCGATGCGATCGGCCATCAAACAAGTGGCATCAGCCAGATTCGGAGTTACGAGTTATTACCTCACCGAAGCCGATGAACTTCAAATTAAAATGGCACAGGGCGCCAAACCCGGAGAGGGCGGTCAGTTACCCGGGCACAAAGTAGATGAGTGGATTGGTAAAACAAGACATGCTACCCCGGGAGTCGGACTCATATCGCCACCACCACACCATGATATCTATTCCATCGAAGATCTGGCTCAACTTATTTTCGATTTAAAAAATGCCAACCGCCGCGCCCGCATCAATGTCAAACTTGTATCCAAAGCAGGTGTTGGCACTATTGCAGCAGGTGTTGCCAAAGCCAAGGCAGATGTAATTCTCATCTCAGGATTTGATGGAGGCACCGGTGCTTCCCCCATCAGTTCAATTCGACATGCCGGCTTACCTTGGGAACTCGGACTCGCAGAAACACACCAGACATTGGTGAAAAATAAATTGCGTAGCCGGGTGGTGGTGCAGGCAGACGGACAAATGAAAACGGCACGGGATATTGTTATAGCTACCCTGCTCGGTGCAGAAGAATGGGGCGTTGCAACTGCAGCACTGGTAGTAGAGGGTTGTATTCTCATGCGCAAATGTCACCTCAATACTTGTCCGGTTGGAGTTGCCACGCAAGACCCCGAACTAAGGAAACGATTTACCGGGAATGCAGATCATGTGGTCAATTTCTTCCGCATGCTGACACAGGAATTACGAGAACTAATGGCCGAACTGGGCTATCGCAACATTGAAGAGATGGTGGGACAAGTAGATGGGTTAGAAATGCGTGAATCGATCGATCATTGGAAATACAGCCGCCTCGATCTTTCTGCAGTCTTATACAAAGAACCGGCAGACGCAACTACAGGCCTGTATCATACTGAACAACAAGATCACGGATTAGCAGATGTGCTGGACTGGCAATTGCTGCAAGCAGCAGAACCGGCGATAGAAAAAGCCCAAAAAGTAACGGCATCCTTCCCAATTAAAAATACCGACAGGGCAACGGGCACATTGTTGTCGAACGAGATCAGCAGAAAATACCGGGCAGATGGTCTGCCCGATAACACGATACATTTTTCTTTCACAGGTACGGCAGGACAAAGCTTCGGGGCATTCAATACCCGCGGTGTAACGCTTGAACTGGAAGGAGATGCCAATGATTATTTTGGAAAGGGACTGAGCGGAGCGCGACTCATTGTTTATCCTTCCCGCACTGCCAGTTTTGTGCCGGAGGAAAATATCATTATTGGAAATGTTGCATTCTATGGAGCTACTTCCGGTGAGGCATTCATTCGTGGAAAAGCAGGAGAACGGTTCGCCGTGCGCAATTCAGGGGCATCTGTGGTGGTAGAAGGTGTAGGAGATCACGGATGTGAGTACATGACGGGAGGGGTCGCTGTTATTTTAGGTGCTACCGGAAGAAATTTTGCTGCAGGTATGAGTGGTGGAATTGCTTATGTATATGATGTAGCTGAAGAGTTTGCTGCCAAATGTAACAAGGAGATGGTTGACCTTGATCCGGTGGAAACTGAAGATGAAGAACTTCTCCAGAACTTGCTTACCAAGCACCTGCAACTGACCGGTAGTAGCATTGCTGCCTTCATCTTGTCTGATCTACAACAGCAATTGAAAAATTTTGTCAAAGTGTTTCCGCGGGATTATAAGAGAGCACTCACGACCGGTAAAGCCGCTAATCAACAAAGCATTCTTACCAATAAAACGAATAGATAAAAATTAGATTAACACATGGGTAAACCAACAGGGTTCATAGAATTTGACAGAGAGTCACCCAACAAAACTGCACCGGCTGAACGGATACAACATTACCGTGAATTCGTTGCACCCTATTCGGAGGAAAAATTGAACCAGCAAGCTGCGAGGTGCATGAATTGTGGTATTCCTTTTTGCCATTCCGGTTGTCCGTTGGGAAACATCATTCCGGAGTTCAATGATGCGGTGTATCGAAAAAACTGGCAAGAGGCCTATGAGATACTTTCCTCTACCAATAATTTCCCCGAATTCACCGGAAGGATTTGTCCAGCCCCCTGTGAATCTGCCTGTGTATTGGGCATCAATCAACCACCTGTGAGCATTGAGGAAATAGAAAAGCATATTATTGAAATTGCCTTTGAAAAAGGATACGTAGTTCCCAAAACATCGGTAATGCGTACCGGAAAAAAAGTAGCAGTGATCGGTTCAGGTCCAGCAGGCCTCGCAACAGCTGCACAATTGAATCAGGCAGGACATCAGGTAACAGTGTATGAGCGTGATGCACATCCCGGTGGGTTGTTGCGCTATGGAATTCCGGATTTTAAGTTAGAAAAATGGGTGATTGAAAGGCGAATTCATTTGATGGAGAAAGAGGGCATTGTTTTTCGTTGCGGGGTAGAAGTTGGAAAAGATACGAGCATCAATGACCTGTTACGTGAATACCAGGCGATAGTATTGGCAGGAGGTTCAACGATTCCGAGGGACCTGAACATACCCGGACGAGAATTAAAAGGTGTTCATTTTGCGATGGAATTCCTTAAACAACAGAATCAGCGGGTGAGTGGCGAGTCTGTGCGTTCAGCCACCATACTAGCACAGGGAAAACAGGTTGTGGTGATAGGTGGAGGCGATACAGGTAGTGACTGTGTGGGAACATCCAACAGACAGGGAGCAGCGGGAGTGACGCAATTTGAATTATTGCCACAACCGCCGGCACAAAGAACAGAGCGTATGCCCTGGCCGACTTATCCCATGATCTTAAAGACAACCTCTTCCCATGAGGAGGGCGTACAGCGACAGTGGGCAACTGCGACCAAGGCATTCATTGGTGATATAGAAGGAAATCTACAAGCATTGCGCATTGTAGACCTGCAATGGAAAATGAAAGGAGATGGAACTTATGCCGGTTTTGAAGAAGTAGCAGGCACTGAGCGGGAAATACCCTGTGAGTTGGCGTTGCTGGCGATGGGTTTTGTTGCTCCGCAACGGGAGGGACTTTTACAGCAGCTGGATATTGAATTGGATGAAAGAGGGAATGTAAAAGCAATGGAGGGAAAGTACCAGACCAGTATACCCAAAATATTTACTGCCGGTGATATGCGCAGGGGACAATCGCTGGTAGTTTGGGCGATTAGTGAGGGAAGAGAATGTGCGCGCAAGGTTGATGAATACCTGATGGGTCGATCGGTATTGGAAACCCGTGATGGGAATAGTCTGGTGATGATGAGTGCCTGATTACTCAGGTCCCTTTTGATCGAGGAAATATACTCTGTTGAATATGGCACCGCCATCTCCATAAATAACACCCAGGTTAGTTTTCATTTGATATACTCCGAATGATGTCTTAGCATAATATTCGAAGTCAATATCCATTGACTCGAATTTTTTTATCTGCTGGTATCCTTTTTTGTAGATGCAGGGGTTGCGCCTGAATTCAAAGTTTCGAATTTGTACAGTGGTATCGCCACTTGTTTGTGTAAATCGAATAGTGGCAATTTTCAGGCAACCAGTCTCATCTTCTGCGCTTTGCCATTCTATATCCATTGGCACTTCCAATCCTTTATACCCTACAGTAACAGATTTGCGCATGGTATCGGGCAACAGACGCCAGTCAGGATGCTCCAGCAAAAAATTTTTAGCAAATAATGTTTTCTGAACAGCAATTACGGGTTTGTCGCAGGATATCAATACCAGTATTACCAGCAGCGTTGCTATGAGTGTTTTCATAGTGAAAAGGTACAAAAAACTCAAAACAATTAATCATAAACCATTGTTGCCCCTAAATTTTCCCGGTCGGAGGGGCTGAAATTCCTGCTCCACCGGATTTACTTTCCAACAAAATTTTGAAAATTCTCTGTGTGTGAACCGCAGGGTCTTGTTACGCGCAAGCCGTAAGAATGAATCCACGGAGACGGAGAAAAGACCCTTACAGTCTTTGGTCTTTGGCAATTGGTCTTTGGTTTGATCCTCTTCTCCGAAAAGTCTCTCCACACGTTAGTGTTGGAGGACTTTGCGGTTTGAATGAGAATTGCCACTCTTCAGAATTCACTGATAAAAAAGTGATTGATAATTGTCAATGGTCTTTGGGCTTTGGCGGTTAGTCTTTGGTATGATTTACTATAACGATATGAGCTTCTTTCGATGTTTCAGACGTGTTCGATTTTATCTGTGATTAGTAATTAAAAAAATATTTCTCTTCCAAGCCGCAAAGTCCACCTCCTGCGTCGGAGAGACTTTTCGGAGAATAAAACAGTCTTTGGTCTTTGGCATTCTTCCACCGCATGTCTTCCCTACTCGCAAGCTGTAAGAAAGACCCCACGGAGAAGAAAGAAAGACCCCGCTTAGACGAAATAGCATTCATATCAACGGATTAGAAAAGGTTATACACATTACATTTTATTTCATATTTTATTTTAGGCAAATTAGTGTCCATTTTTTAATAAATTTACATCTAATTATAT
>JBJTJJ010000205.1:0-4071 GCA_046095445.1 Sediminibacterium sp. | reverse complement strand
ATATAATTATTAATCTGTTTTCTTTTCCTAAATAAATAGTACATTTATGTGCCAGATAAACATTTGATATTTATTATTTTATTTTACAATATAATATTCATTTAATAGCAACTAATTTATAACCAGCTATTTAACTCGTTTTTTGGTTTTTTGTAAGCAAGCAATCGTAAATCTCCCCTGTGTCTACAGGGGATTTTTTATTAACTAAATTGAGTTCTTCATTTCCAATTCCCACCTGAACTACCGCTCACATAAGTAAGTTGAAAGGTGCTTTCCAGGAATTCACATGGGTATCAACAGCTAAAATGATGCTGCCAAGTGTACAGGTATAACCAATCTAATTATTGAAATGCCCAACGATGTCATTGCTTGGCTTTTAAGATGCGCAGCCCTTATTTGACTTTAGTCCTTAGTGCGGTTGAATCGATAATTCAGCAATAAAAAATGAACGTGAGACTAGTTATAAACTACCTATTATAGCACCAATGAACTAGTCAGCATTTACTTCTGGCACATCTCAACAAGAAAAAATAAAGAATGGAATCATTACTTAGGACTCTTTGCCTCAGCCCGAACAGGAATGGAATCTTCCTTCTGAATAGCATTGCGCAACTCCTTTTCTGTTTCCTTATATTTTTTATACTGGGCAGCATTCAGTACACGACGAATCTGTTCATCCCTTTTACGAACTTGATCTACTGCTTTAACAGAGGTAGAAGTAGGGTTGACTGTTTGTACTGACATGTGTTCTCTATTCACGGTAACTATTGGTAAAAGTAAGGTCTTTCATTGTTGTATTTGACTCCTTTTTTAATAAAAGGTTTTTCAAATCAAAGAAATGTTGATAAAATGTGTTTATAGTTGGAAAAAATTAATGAATTACTTTTTTCAACCCCTTGAATTTCAATAACTTTTTATGTTGCTGACCAACTATCAACCTACCGTGGGGCGCATTTGGGAAAAGAAAGCGACGAAACAGATGCGGATGTTAATCCCGGAAATGCTGTGGAAATCATTTTTTACTAACCTATGTTTTATCAAGCTAATGAATCCCTGAAATTCTTCCACCAGTCCATTATCATTTAAATGGCTCAACAATATTGACAGCTTTTTAACACCCCCGCCTATGAATACATACTTCAGCCGGGTATCTTAGTCATAGAAGAAAATAAATGTCACTGCGATTGAAAAGACAGCAAATAAAAGTATCTTCCACAATAATAATCCGTCAAAAAAAGCATTTGAAAACTTGGAGGCAAAATAAGCAAAGCAGCAAACTTAATCATAGGCCAATTTCAAAAAAAACTACTTCCTGCAGTGACATTCATATAGATTGTTTTTATGCTGATAAAATGAAACCATTCTTTATCTGACAACGCATGTTACTTCGTCTCTTAATACTAGTGTGTTTTTTTTCTCTCGGAAATCCGGCTGGATGGGCACAGAGTTACCATGCTTTACACGGATCTCCCTACGCAGGCAGCAGTGCCAGATTTAATAACCCTGCCTCTCCGGTTTTAGGTGCTTACAATTGGGAAGTTGCTCCACTAGGTGTTCAGTTAACAGTTTTTAGTAATCATTTGTGGGCAGACACTACCAGTTTCCGGGTGCGCCCGGGTTTACTACGCCATCAGATTCATGGCAATTTGGATCTGGGGTTGATGAATTTTATGGTAAAACTATCTCCAAAAACGGCTATAAGTGCAGGTATTCGTGCCAGAACTTATAACCACTATCGTACACTACCGGTGAATATTGTTGATACGACCACCAGTCTATTTAGCTTTCTGCAAGACAACAGAACCACCCCTTCGATAGGCGGTCATATTTTACACCAGGGATGGCTTCAGGGCGACATCAATGTTTCAAGAATTTTACTATCGAATAACAATGGCAGACTTAGTGCGGGGCTTACCCTCCAGATCATGAAGGGGGTTTCAGCTGCATTCTTTCAACTTCGGCAGGTTACTTTCCAGGAATTCACGAACCCTCCGGATACGGCTTATGTGTTTAGCGGTGGAGGCGGACGCTTCGGTCTGTCATCTCTATACGACCCCTCTACCCCCATCAACAACTTCAAAGATGTTATGAACCAATCTAATACCTCTTTTGGGGTCAGTTGGGGTGTTGAATATATTCGATTTGAAGACAGCGAAGAAGAGGATGAAGAGAAAAAATACCTGCGCTATAACTGGAAACTTGGTATAAGTCTGATGGATATGGGAGTGAACCGTTTCCAGTATGCCGGCTATTCCCGTAGTTGGGGGGATCCAATTTATCCGATATCCGATGCGCTGATTGAAAATAAATTAACAGGTGCTCCCGATCTCTCTTCGCTGGTGGATTCTGTTAGTTCACTATTTACCAGTATTAATTCTTATACCGGTATTTTTAAAGTAAGTCTACCCACAAAATTGATTATCAATTTTGATAAAAAAATTTATAAGCGGATCTATGTAAATACCAATCTAAGTCTGAACCTGCTGTCTGATGCCAATTCCAAGCATTGGAGAACAAGAGAAAATAATTTACTGGGCGTTACCCCCCGTTGGGAAGGCAGGGCATTGGGTATTTTTCTGCCCGTACAACTCACACAACAGGGTGAGGTATGGGTGGGGGCAGCAGCAAAAATCGGACCCCTAACTATTGGTCTCCATCAATTTGAAATAACCCGTCCTTTAATTCGTGAACCTCGCCTGCGCGGAGGAGGTTATGTATTATTATCTATTCATCCCTTTGGGAAAAAAAGAGTTCCCAACAAATTGGACTGTTGGGAAAACTAAAAATGACCCCATAAGGAGTCATTATGTTCATTACAAATGAATCGGTCAACTTTACTGGGCTGTTTGTATGTTGGCTGCCTGCTTACCTTTTTTCCCATCGGTTATTTCAAAACTCACTTTCTGTCCCTCTTTCAGTGATTTGAATCCGCCCATATTAATGGCAGAGAAATGTGCAAACAAGTCTTCTCCTCCATCATCAGGAGTGATGAACCCAAAACCCTTGGCATCATTGAACCATTTTACTACTCCGGTTGGCATATTTTTCAGTTTATTTTCCCCAAAATACAAAAAAAATTGCTCCAGCAATTATATTCCGTTTTTTTTATCGTTCTTACATTTGCAGAGGGCGGACTGCCGAAGGGCAAATGGACTGCCTGATTCCGAAAAACTAACCATTCCCCATGAAAGAAAAGAAAGCCACTACCGTCAGTATCAGCAATTTAACCGGAACGAATTATGCATCCCTGACACTTCTCTGTTTGTATGCTTTTGTTGATTTTATTCCCCGTGGTGAATCCATAGACTTCAACGGACCTCAATGGCTCTACCTGAGCATTGTAAATCTCTTTGCCGTTGCATACCTGTTCACAGCGAATAAAAGCAAGTACAGCGAGGTGAGTCAGCAATTCGGCAGTGCCTTGGTACAACCCCCGGTAATAATGTTCACCCTCTTCTGTATTTTATCCGGACTGAGTTTTTTCTTCGCTTTCAATAAAAATGAGTTTGTTGTTAACTATGCCCGTTGCATCATTGCATTCATAGCATTTACCAGTGTTGCCTGCCTGATGATACAAACCAATAGAATTCTTCCTATCCTGGCTCAAGTTGTATCTCTTATCCTGTTTTTAAATGTTTTCAAAGCCCTGCAAATTTTCTTCAACGATGTGGGTGAACTAGGATTCGATGGAGCGGTATTGAATATGAAAGGGGTAACAGGTAATAAAAACATCTTCGCCAGTGCTATCGTGGTAAAACTTCCCTTTGCGCTTTACTCCGTTTACATCGGCACTAAATGGAAGCGGGTACTCAATCTTGTAATTCTTTTTCTCGCCTTATATGCAATTGCTCTCGCCAACGCCCGATCTTCTTACCTGGGTATCATCTTTCAGTTAATTGTATTTCTTGCCTTTTGTATCTACGAATTCGTGGGTCACAAGGATGCCAGAAAAATGTTACAAGATATTTCGTTGTTCCTGATTCCGATTGTTTTGGCATTGATGCTATCTCAATTAACCGTTGAAACGCAAAGAAGAACCGTGGTGGGCGAACAGCCCTCCTCCTTTGGTAC
>JBJTJJ010000204.1:0-2977 GCA_046095445.1 Sediminibacterium sp. | reverse complement strand
CTATATATTACGCCACCCATTTGTAGCTCAGGTTTTCCACCGGGCTTTTTTGCTTTCACTATCTCCCTTTGATTGGCAATAATACCTACAGACCAACCATCTATACGTGCCAGTCCACAAATAATGCTTTTTCCATAGTCTTTTTTGTATTCTTCCAGGGAGTCTTCATCTACAATTGTCTCCAAAACTGAAAGCATATTGTATGGCTTAGTTCTATCTAACGGCACAATTTTATATACTTCTTCAGGTTTTAATTTGGGAGAAACAGCCTGTTTTCTATCAAAACCTGTTGTCGTATTGTGTCCAATTTTATCTATGACATTTTTTATTGCATTCAGGCAGGCCTCGTCATTGGGATATTTGTTATCTGTAACACCTGATATTTCAGAATGGGTAGAAGCACCACCTAAAGTCTCTGCATCCACGTCTTCGCCTATGGATGATTTCACTAAATACGGACCAGCTAAAAAAACCGAACCTGTTCCTTCCACAATAAATGCATAGTCAGACATGATAGGCAAATAAGCACCCCCGGCAACACAGCTTCCCATTATAGCAGCCAACTGAGGAATTCCCATAGAAGACATCCTTGCATTGTTCCTGAATATTCTTCCAAAATGCTCTTTGTCCGGAAAAATTTCATCTTGCATAGGCAGGTACACTCCCGCTGAATCAACCAGGTAAATGATGGGAAGTCTATTTTCCATTGCAATTTCCTGAGCCCGTAGATTCTTCTTTCCCGAAATGGGGAACCATGCCCCGGCTTTTACTGTAGCATCATTCGAGACAATAACACATAGTCTGCCTTTTACATATCCCAAAACGCAAATGGCGCCACCATTTGCACATCCACCCTCGGCTTCATATAAGCCATCGCCCGCGAACTTTCCAATTTCAACATATTCTGTATTGGCATCGAGTAGATACTCGATACGTTCCCAGGCAGTTAATTTTCCTTTTTCTTTATGTTTCTTTATTTTTTCAACACCTCCACCCAACTTAAGCGTTTCAGTTTTCTTAGATAAAAGTTCTAAAAGCTCGATCATTTTATTTGTATTTCATGGATGAATCAACTATTAAGTTAGTGATTTTTTCATAGTCAGATGCTATCGAACATTTTCTTTTATCATTTTTTTAAAAATAAAATTGTTAAATGTAATAGATTAAAAAATATTTAGCATATAATGGGTAAATTGTAAATGTAGAAAACAAAAAGTGAACTTAATTTTAATAATTCCGGTTTTATCTATACAAAATAGCAACAATGAATGAGAACATGAACTTAATACAGCAGAGTGCTAAAGATTTTGCTGAAGCACACATACGACCCATGGTAATGGTTTGGGATGAAGATCAAACTTTTCCGGTAGACCTTTTTAAAAAATTAGGAGAACACGGATTCATGGGAGTTTTGGTGCCAGAAAAATACGGGGGATCGGGTTTGGGTTATCAGGAATATGTAACCATATTAGATGAAATATCTAAGGTTTGTGGTTCTATTGGCTTATCGGTGGCTGCTCATAACTCACTTTGTACCAATCATATTTTAAGTTTTGCTAACGAGGAGCAAAAGCAGCAATACCTTCCTAAATTGGCAACGGGCGAATGGATTGGTGCCTGGGGACTTACCGAAACAGGTTCGGGCTCTGATGCCGGGGGACTTACAACAGTAGCTCACAAAGAAGGCGATTTTTATATCTTAAACGGATCAAAAAATTTCATCACACATGCCATAAGTTCACAAGTGGCTGTAGTCATCGCGAGAACCGGTGAAAAAGGCGATAGTCATGGTATGACCGCTTTTATTATTGAAAAAGGAACTCCGGGATTTTCTTCCGGTAAAAAGGAAAATAAATTGGGTATGCGGGCCTCAGAAACCGCCTGTTTATTTTTTGATAATTGCCGCATACATAAGAATCAGGTAATAGGGGAAGAGGGAGACGGATTTATTCAAGCTTTGAAATTATTGGATGGCGGGAGGATATCAATTGCTGCATTGTCTTTAGGAATTGCAAAGGGTGCTTACGAATGTGCTTTGAAATATGCCAACGAACGAGAGCAATTTAATCAAAAAATTTTTGATTTTCAATCTGTTGGTTTTAAGCTTGCAGAGATGGCCACCAAAATAGAAGCAGCAGAGCTTTTAACAAGAAAAGCTGGAATGATGAAGGATCAGGGAGAAAAAGTAACTAAGATCAGTTCAATGGCCAAACTATTTGCTTCAGAGGCCGCTGTAGAGGCGTCAAATGAAAGTGTCCAGATTTTTGGTGGTTACGGATTTACAAAAGATTTCCCGGCAGAAAAATATTTCAGAGATGCCAAGTTATGTACAATAGGAGAGGGAACATCTAGTATTCAAAAAATGGTAATTTCCAGAGAAATCAGGAAAGATGTTAAATAATAATGAAATCATATTAGTGGATTGCCCAAGGGATGCCATTCAAGGCATAAAAGAGATTATTTCAGTTGAGAAGAAAGCAGATCACATTAATAATCTTTTAAAAAGCAATCTTTTTGATTGGATAGATTTCGGAAGTTTTGTCTCGCCAAAAGCGGTTCCTCAAATGGCGGATACTAAAGAAGTGTTGGATAAAATTGAACCCGGTCGAACAAAGCTTTTAGCTATCGTTGTTAACGAGAGGGGAGCAGAAGACGCTTCCGGTTTCGATAAAATTACCTATTTGGGCTACCCGTTTTCTATTTCAGAAATATTTCAAAAGAGAAACACTCAATCTACCATTGAGGAGTCATATGAGAAACTGAAAAAAATTGTTTCAATTTCAACAATGCACGCTAAGATACCGGTAGTTTACATTTCAATGGCTTTTGGAAATCCATATGGCGAATTATGGAACAAAGAATTGGTAGTTAAGTGGGTGAAAAAAATAGCTGACTTGGGTGTACATGAGTTTTCTTTGGCTGACACTGCCGGGGAAGCCAATCAACATCAAATTGAAGAATTGTTTAGTAATTGCAT
>JBJTJJ010000203.1:0-4068 GCA_046095445.1 Sediminibacterium sp. | reverse complement strand
GCCCGCTATATCGAGAAAGAAGAAGAAATGGCGCAAAAACTAAGTCAACTCGATACGCTGGCCATACCGGGACACCTTGATTATGACCGCATTCCGGCACTATCAAATGAAGCAACACAAAAGTTTAAAAAGATACGCCCGGCTACCCTAGGTCAAGCTAGCAGAATCAGCGGGGTGAACCCGAGTGACGTACAAATTCTACTCGTTTACATGGGGCACTAGTTTTACGCCGCGTTTCGTATATTCATTCAAACATTTCTGTTGAAAAAATGGCTCAACTGGCTGGTGGGCATCATCGGTGGCGTGATGCTGGTTTTCCTATTACTATTTGTAGGCCTGTCCTATTATGTCAACAACCACAAGAAAGAATTGATTGAGCAGGCAACAACAGCCATTCACGAAAAACTTGGGGGGGATGTATCCATAGAAGACCTGAACGTGACTTTTTTCCGTCATTTTCCCAGCTTTTCTATTCGATTGCTCAATATACAAGTAACCGACTCGATCTTCCAAAAACATAGACGTCCACTACTCTCCGCCGAAAACTTATTTGTTCGCCTCAGCACACCACAACTCCTTTTTGGAAAGATTCATATCAACAAACTCACCATCAGAAAAGGAGGCTTTCATTTATTCACTGATGCTTCCGGGTATACGAACGGATATCTGCTGCAACAAAATGATTCGACAAGTTTAAAAAAGAAAGCGCAAGAAGAAAATATATCAACCCGACAAATATTGGACTGGCTCGTGGTGGATGATTTTACGTTTCGTCTCGAAGATATTCCCGGCGACAAACAATATGGAATAACCATCAATAAGCTGAACGCTAAGGTGCAACAATCAGGGAAGATCTTTTCCATAGAAGTCAAAAAAGATCTAAGCATCAACGGACTTGCTTTCAAAAAAAAGAACGGAAGTTTTGTTACCAATCAAAAGATGAAAGGGGAATATGTTCTTCTGTTCGACAATGAATCTCGAAGGCTTTCATTCAAAGACATGGCAATCACAATTGGCAAACAGCCCTTCAATTTTGCTGGTGATTTTTGGCTAGGTCCAGAAAACAAATTTGACTTATACATCAAAAGTCAGCAACTGCTTGTAGCTTTCGCTCGTTCCTTACTTACGCCCAAAATCTCAAAAGCAATCGGACTTGCGGAAGTAAAAGAGCCACTCGATGTAGATGCCCATATAGGCGGGAGTCTGGGTGGTGGTGATCCGCGCGTTCTTGTGAAGTTTGTTGCAAAGAATACCGATCTCTCCACCAAGTGGCTTGACATGAAAAATGCTTCTTTCTCTGGGGAGTATTTGAATGAGGTGGTTCCCGGAGCCGGCTACACGGACGAAAATTCACACATATATATTAAAAAACTAGACGGATTCTGGGAGGGCTTGCCCCTGAATGTGAGAGAGCTGAAAATAACGAACCTCGTCAAACCCGGCTTGTCAGTCAACATAAAAACAAGCTTTCCGTTGCAAGAACTTAACTCCGCACTTCAATCCAAAACAATGGAATTTACAAGCGGTGATGGTCGGGCAGAATTATCTTATAATGGCCGAACAGATAGCATTAGCTCAAAAAACAGCCGCCTTTCCGGTTATCTCCATTTCAGCAAAGGAGAGATGCTGCTAACCGGGCCCCAGTCCAAACTACAACAGTGCCGCGGCAGCTTTCGTTTCGACAATGCGAACCTTATAGTAGACAGCCTTAACGCAATCCTTGCTGGCAATCCGGTGTATATGAATGGACAAGCCAACAATGTTTTGTCCCTACTTAGCGACGACCACGTTCCGGTCTCTCTCGTCTGGAACATCTTTGCTCCGGTGATTAACCTCAACAGTATCCAATCTGTTTTGAAAAGAAAAATGTCGGTGTCCCCGCCTACGAAAACCACCAAAAGAAAACTTGGCAGCACTGTAGACAACATTGATAACTTATTATCCGCCGGCAAGGTTTCGGCCTCGCTGCGGGCAGACAGATTGCGGTTTCAAAAAATGGATGCGCGCAACCTCGTTGCTGATCTTGCATTGGAGGGAAATACCTGGGCAATAAAAAAAGCAAGTCTGCGGCATGGCGACGGTAGCGTTGCAGTAACCGCCAATATTCTGGAGATTTCTCCAAAAAAGCTGAAATTTTCCAGCAGTCTTGATTTAAGAAATGTAGATGCATCCAAAACGTTCTACGCCTTCGAGAGCTTTGGTATCAAAGACCTGGGGCATCAAAATATAAAAGGTACGCTCAACGCCTCTGCTCGTTATTCGCTTTTGCTGAACGGGAGTGGCGAGCCGGACTGGTCTTCGATCAGCGGAAAAGCATTTTTCTCTATCAAAAATGGTGCACTGATAAATTATCCTCCGTTAATGAGTATTCAAAAAACGGCATTCAAGAAAAGAGATTTTTCAAATGTGCGCTTTGCAGAAATACGCGACGACCTGAAGTTTGAGAATGGAGGTATTAATATAAATAGAATGGCCATCAATTCGAATGTGCTTACCCTGTTTGTACAGGGTGTTTATGGATTGAAGAATAATACCGATATTAGTATTCAGGTGCCGCTAAAAAACTTGTCCAAAAAACAAGACGAAGCGCATCCTGAATTTATCCGGGGAGACGGCAGGGGAGGGATGAGTGTGTTCCTCCGCGCCAAGAGTGACAAAGATGGAAAACTGAGCATCAAATACGATCCGCTCGCGCGGTTCAGAAAAAAATAAACACCTCCGCTTATGAAACGCATTCACCTTGTCTCCGCCCTCCTGCTGCTGCTCGCGGCCTGCAACAATCCATCCGCTCCTTCTCTGGCAGAGTACCACGCCATCACCGATAGTGGCGTACAATCGGGTGGCGTCAAAATGATTCCCATTGAAACGCCCGTCGGAAAATTCAATGTGTGGACCAAAAAATTTGGCAACAATCCAACAATAAAAGTACTACTGCTTCATGGCGGTCCCGGCGGTACACACGAGGGATTTGAAAGCTTTGAAAGTTTTTTTCCTAAAGAAGGTTTTGAGTTTTATGAATATGATCAACTTGGCTCTATGCTGAGCGACCACCCCACAGACAGTTCTCTCTGGACAACCGAAAGATTTGTAGAAGAAGTTGAACAGGTAAGAAAGGCGCTGGGGCTGAATAAAGACAATTTCTATGTACTTGGCCACAGCTGGGGCGGAATTCTGGCATTGGAATATGCGTTGAAATACCAGGACAACCTCAAAGGGCTCATCATTAGCAACATGGTGAGCAGCATTCCGGAATACGTGAAGTATGCTAATAATGTGCTGGCCAAACAGATGGATCCGAAAATCGTCGATACCATTCGGTTGATGGAATCGAAAAAACAATATACGCACCCTCGCTACATGGAGATTCTCGTGCCCAACTATTACGAGAAGCACCTGTGTCGTGCCCTTCCCTGGCCGGAGCCGGTAACGCGTTCGTTTTCCCACATCAATCAGGAAATTTACGTGATGATGCAGGGGCCTTCTGAATTTGGCGCCAGCGGAAGGTTGTTGAACTGGGACCGCTCGAAAGATTTGCCTACAATCAAAGTGCCAACACTCACTATTGGTGGACAACACGACACCATGGATCCGGAGCACATGAAGTGGATGTCAACCCAGGTGCAAAAGGGGAGATATTTGTATTGTCCTGACGGAAGCCACTGTTCAATGTGGGACGATCAGCCGCATTATTTCCCCGGACTGATCAGCTTCATCAAAGATGTGGATGCGGGTAAAATGTAATCATTCCGTTTCATCCATTAAATAGGTGTTTTCACCGAATTTGTTACCGGTGATATTTTTCGTCTGATAAATTGGCTGGCTTTTTAATTAGCTTTATTACTATTCAAACCCCTTCTTATGATTAGAAAAATTGTGCCCCTGTTGTTGTCGCTGATTGTCACCCGACAAATGCAGGCGCAGGAAACATTTCCCGTAAACGGAGTTGCCGACAAACGGGACAATTGTTATGCGTTTACCAATGCTACCATTGTAAAAGAATCTGGCAGTACACTTACCAATGCCACCCTCGTTATTCGCGATGGAAAAATTATTGCGATAGGTGCACAG
>JBJTJJ010000202.1:0-4199 GCA_046095445.1 Sediminibacterium sp. | reverse complement strand
TGAACCATCCATTCTTCCTGCTAATGAGAAGTTCAGGAAATTCTTATAGCTGGCGTTGTAATTGATGAAAGCACCCAGGCGATTATTGTTCTCTGCTGTAGTGATAGATCCGATGGTGGTGGGATCTGCGTTGTTCAGACTCACGAAACCAGGGTCAAAAAGCCGCTCACCACGTGTACCATTCACCTCATATTTCCTTGAATCGAAAGTAAAGGCAGCTGTTATTACGTTGTTGATGTTGCCGATTTTTTTACGAATTGTGGCACGATATGCTCCGTTGACCAGTAGTTGTCTGGAGCGATATTGAAGAATACTTCCACCTACTGTTCTGGCCAGGTTACTTTGTGGGTGTGTAAACCAGGTACCCAGATCCGCGTAGAAGTCAACACCCATCAAGGCAGTTAAGTTCAACCATTTGTATGGGTCATAGCTAATCTGGAAATTGCCCATCAAACGATCATTCTGATCGAAGTTTTGATTTCTGTTGAGATCCCAGAAGGGATTGTCATCCTCCGCTAATTGGAGGAAGTTACCGTTAACAGAACGACGATTGCCATTTGCATCCAAAAAGTTACTCGCATCGTCATCTACCGGCCAGGTTAAAAGACTCAACAAAAAGCCACCTGCTCCTTTCGATCCTTTGCGCGTTTTAGAAGAGATATAGGTAAAGGAGTTGGTAACATTGAATTTCGGACTCAATTTGAAGGTTGTATTGAGTCGGAGATTATAGCGGTCAAATCCGGTGTTGGGAACCACACCATCGTTATTGAATGTGCTGGCAGTGAAGCGATAAGTGCTCATATCTGTACCTCCTTCAATGGCGAGGTTGTGCTGTTGGGTCTGACCAGTGCGGAAGAAATTACCAAGGTTATCATAAACCGGCACTCCCTGAGGAATTCTGTTGCCAAAAAATCGGCGTTCAGTATTATTGGTGATACCACCGAATCCCTGATCATACACTGTTTGAATCTCTGGAAGGCGGATAACCTTTTCAAAACGGAAGGAATTATTATAGCTTACAGATGCTCTGCCTTTTTTACCCTTCTTGGTTGTAATGATAATGGCACCATTGGCACCATCAGAACCATACAACGCGGTAGCTTCAGGTCCTTTCAGAACAGTTACCGCATCGATATCCTCCGGATTGATGTCCATCGCACGATTACCAAAATCATTGCTTCTATTTGCTAAACTGATACTTCCGGATGCCGGTAATCTGTCCTGCATCTCAAACGAGCTGTTGTCAATGATCAAACCATCCACCACAAATAGAGGTTGGTTGGATCCATCAATCGAAGTAGGTCCGCGTAATACAATGGTTGCTGATGCACCAGGCATACCGGTAGTAGCTGTGATCATGGCACCGGGTATACGACCTGCCAGTGAGTTGATAAAGTTATCGCGTCGGGTGGAGGCGATTTCATCCCCGCTTACCGATAGTGCCTGGTAAGTTAATTCGCGCTTACTCTTTTTGATGTCGTAAGCCGTAACTACCACATCACCCAAACTTTTGTCAGATGCTACTAGGCGGATGCTTACTTTGTCTTCATCCCCGACGGTTAATTCCTTGGCTGCATAACCCACGTAATTGAATACCAATACATGGCCTTTTTGTGCAGCAATTGAATAATAACCGGCAGCATTGGCAGCCGTTTTCTTACCGGTGTTTTTGTTGGAAACGGTAACACCGAGTAACGGGGAGCCATCATCGTCGGATACGATGGTTCCCGAAACCGTTTTTTCCTGTGCCATCAGGGAAGGGGATAGGAGTAAAAACAAGGCCATAGCCATTATTTTCCCCAGGCAAGCAACTCTTCTCATAGTTGTTGTTTTGGTTCGTTGGTGAGAAAATTTCAATTCTAGAAAAAACTTTTGCCATTGCTGGTCGAAAACTTGCAAAAAGCAGCAATTTTTACTGTTTTTCGGCAATATTGTCTAACGCAATGTTAAAATCTACTAGCAAGTTAGGACAATGGAAGGTTAATGAGTAATATTTTTTTTAAATAAATATCAACAATTCAATTTATGCTGGTTTTTGCGGTTTTATTCCTGAAATGATGTTTTCCAATAGGTTACTCTCCATCCATCGATTAATTTCAGAACATCAGGTGGTATTATTTACCTGCATCCGCGTGTAAGTAGACACCAAAAAAGCCGATAAGCGTATATTTAGAGATGAATACTTTGAATTATAGTGGTAGAGCGCCCTATTTATTTCGTTCCTGCCTAATTGTTTCATTACTCGTTAATTGGAATACGATTGCTGCCCAACCTGCCTTACAAATCAAGGAGTTGCAGAAAAGTTTTTTCGTGTATACTACTTTCAATACATACCTGGGAAAACAATTTCCCGCCAATGGCTTGTATGTGGTTACCTCTGAGGGTGTTATTATTATTGATACTCCCTGGGATACAACGCAGTTCAACGTTTTGCTAGATACCATTGTCAGTCGCCATGGTATTGGTGCCATCATGTGTCTATCTACTCATTTTCATGAAGACCGAACCGGTGGTCTGGATTACTTTAAAACGGCCGGATTGGCTACTTATTCAACAAGATTTACTGATAACATCAGTGCTGAAAAGGGGTTTCCGAGGGCAAGCCATTTAATGAACAAGGATACAATTTTTAAAGTTGGTGAAGTTGAAATGGAAGTATATTACCCCGGCCCCGGCCATACCCTGGATAACATCATAGTTTGGTTTCCCGAAGAAAAAATTTTATACGGAGGTTGCCTGATCAAAAGTACTGATGATAATACACTGGGAAATACAAAGGATGGAAATCTGCAAGAATATGCAGCTTCTGTTAGGAGAGTCAAAAAAAGGTTTCTCCGGCCAGTTTGGGTTATTCCTGGTCATCAGAGCTGGAGCAACAATCGGTCTGTAGAACACACACTCAAAATGGCTAAAAATTACCACACACCATCAATACCACTGCAGTAAGGCTGCTAAAAACCGTATCGGATAGCTACCGTAACAGATCTTCCCATGCCATTGATACCTGAACCATGTTTTCTGTAATCTGTATTGGTCAGATTATTGAAGAAAAGTTGATACTGAAGTTGTTTCCATTTGCCTCCGGCATAAAGGTGAAATACATTGAAACCGGGAGTGCCACCGGAAGGAATTCTGTTATCGTCTTTATCACCCTGTGCCAGCCTTTTTTGGGCTGCCGCAGTTTCATAGTTCAAGCCAACATTAAAATCAGATACCCGGTAGTTACAATTGACCATCCCATTGAATGGGGGAATTCGTCGAACCGGTTCATTGCGGGTGATGTTTTGCCCAAATAAATATGTCATCATGCCCTGGATACTAAAATGCGCATTCAATTGATACCGGGATTCCATTTCAAAGCCCCTGATGAAAGCTCTTTCATTGTTTTCTTTGATGTATACGTTGTAACCTGAGATCACTTCATTTGTCTTTACCCTGTTGATCAGGTTAAATAAAGAGTTATGAAATAATGACCCCGACCATTTCCATTGGCCGGATTGGTACCTCACACCTATTTCTTTGTTGAGCGTCTTTTCAGGTTGCAAACCATAAGAAGGTACTTCATACCTGAAATCAATGATACCAAGAGTTCCCATGTCATCAATGTTAGGTGCTCGGTAACCGGAACTCAGGTTGCCAAAGAGTACCCAATTCTTCCTCCAAGAATAAGAACCTCCCAGCAGATAAACCAATGCATTGGGTCTTACTGAAATTTTTCCCAGGGTTGTTTCTTCCAGGCGAATATGGTACCAATGATAACGCAGACCGCCCTCCACTTGCCATTTTCCTTTTTGAAGTTGGTGCAAATGATATAGGGCTCCATGACTAAAAGTTGCTCCATCAGGATAGAGTCCTCTACGTGCAACCGTTGTTCCAGTTGTAGTATTGAATTGATTTCTTTTGCTGAATACTTCATCATGGTTCCATTCAATTCCGGTGCGTATGTTCCAATGAGGAGCGAGCTTCCACACAGCTTCAGATTGTAAGGAGAAGCTTTTTAATCGGTCATTTTCAAAGGAAATAGTTGAACTGTTTCCCGCCTGTGTTACTCTTTGTTCATTCAAATTCTGGTGAGCGAATTGAAAAGTAAATTGTTGAATTTTTTTACCACGAAAATCTTTTTGTACCTGGGCATGCACCATGCCTCTTTCCAGTGGATCGGAGAAATTTTGTTTAAAACTTTCGAGCCGGTATTTGTG